>JAKBAL010000123.1 GCA_021809225.1 Pseudomonadota bacterium
CGATCTGGGGAAAAGGAGAGTATTGCTGATATACTACACTTATTAGATGCGACTGAATTAAAGGGATTAATAACTCCGCCTGATGATTACCGCTGGTGTCAAAGCCCGGTTGAGAGGTTTATTGATGAAGGTCATGATACTCTAGCGATGTCTATTCTAGACGAAGCAAAGAACCGACTCGGAAAGGATTTTCTTCAGATTAAACAAAGCATTCGAATTTTTTATTTACAATCTCTTCTGAAAAATCATGATGAAAAAGGGGAAAAGGAGAGTATTGCTGACGTACTACACTCATTAGATGCGTCTGAATTAAAGGGATTAGTAACTCCACCTGATGATAACCCCAATTATCAAAGCCCAGTTGAGAGGTTTATTAATGAAGGTCATTATGCTCTAGCGATGTCTATTCTAGACAAAGCTAAGAAGCGACTTGGAGAGAGTTTTCTTCAAATTAAACAAAGCATTCGAATTTTTTATTTACAATCGCTCCTGAAAAATCATCATGAAAAAGGGGAAAAGGAGAGTATTGCTGACGTACTACACTCATTAGATGCTTCTGAATTAACGGAATTAGTCACTCCACCTGATTACCCCTGTGCTCAAAGCCTGGTTGAAGAGTTTATTAATGAAGAAGGCCATGATGCTCTCGCATTTCTTATTCTAGACGAAGCTGACAAACGATTTGAGAACGACCCTATTCGCCTGCGCGTCAGGTTGACAATGGCCGAGAACATCCTTGCATCCAGACGTGAAAACCGGTTCGCTGAAGCTGAGGGTTATCTTGATTAACGTATTGGATCACTTTGAAAAAAAGGGATGGTCTGATTCTGATGAACTTTCAAGCGGTGGCGAATCGGATAGCTCATCGGAAGAAGAAAATTTTGACGGAGAAAATTCTGAAGAAGAGTTAGATGTGAAATCTCTTTGGAAGAAAGATTTTTCCCCTTTTCAACAACACGAGCGATATAAGGCTCTCTATGCCCGAGACGCACTTCGTATTTACCAAGGTCTGTTTCAGGAAGTCGACGACTTAGACCTCAGTGATAGCGGCCTTAAAGCTTTACAAAGCCAACTTCATAATCCTACCTTGCCTAATGATTTCATACTACGCGTTGGTAAAAAGAGTTTCCCTCATATTTTTAAACCTCACCCTAATTGGAAAGATAATTTGGAACGCGGTTGTTATGGCGCCGGTACAGTAATGTCTATTACTGAGAGTGCAGATAAGTATGGATGGTTTTTTGACGCTGCCATCGAAAGAGGTCACCTAGATCCTATTTTATTTAAGGAAATAGTTGATCTTTCTATTTCATTAGGAGCACAAGAAGACGGCTTGTTTGGTTTTGAAGGGGTGGATAAAACAACTGATTCAGAGGACAGCGATGGGGAAAAAGAAAAGGAAACAGAAGAAAACATCTGAGGAAGTTTAACTGAAACCGCCGTACGCAACATCGTTTGTACGGTGGTGTGAAAGGACGGGGTCGTGAGTTTAGGACAGATTGTTTGAAGGTTTTATTCGATCGTCTATGAGGTTGCAATTTGTTTCTTTAAAGTTGGGGCTGGGCTACCTCCTTTATGGGAACTTGCTTCCTCAGGGCTGACTTCTTTGTCAAGATGACCTGGCTTTGGAACTGGAATAGGTGCTTTCGGCTTGCAAAGAGAAAATGTTTAGCAAGTTGAAAAAAGAGGTCTCTAGGAAAGCAAAAGTTTCTCCTAGTTTTCTTAGTCATATTGAAAGCTCTGAAGCTCGTAATATGCTTGTTCCACAACATATAAGAGAAATCCTTCACCACAACGCTTTCTGCCCAAAAGTATCCTTTCCCTCCCAATCATTCTCTAGTTCAAGTATGAATCAGGCCTCCGTAAAATTGAGGTCCTCTCTTCCAAAGAGATACTTGATAAGCATCTTAAGCCCAATGATTTTCTTTAAAATTAAAAAAGATAAAAATTATATTTACATTTCAACAGATTAATGGCTTAACAGGGGGCTTTCCTATAATATCCAGCCTCTCCCTCTTTTTTATTATCAGAAAACTTAACATCTTTTGAGATGGAAGTGCCAATCTTACTGCCAAACAACTCAGCAGCTTGCCTCAAAGGCTCATCCGCCAAATGAGCGTATCTCTGAGTCGTTGAGGCCTGTGTATGACCAAGGAGCTTTCCGACGATGCTTAAGCTCAATCCACTTGAAACAAGGTGCGAGGCATGGGTATGACGCAAATCATGGATACGAATATCTTCAAGTTTTGCTTCTTTAAGGGCAGTTCTCCAAAATGTTTTAATCTCTTGCAAAGGCTGACCTTCAACTTTTCCGGGAAAAACGTAGACAGACCCTTTCGGTATTCGTTTTTTTACAACATGCAAAACCTCAACGGCCTTTTCTGAAAGAGGGAGGTGTTCTTTCTTTTTCTGCTTTGTTAAATGAGAAGGTTTTGTCCAAACGCCTTTTTCCAAATCAAACTGGTCCCAAGTGGCCCCTAAAGCTTCTCCTTTACGTGCGCCAGTGAGAATAAGGAATTTAAACACATAGGCTGTCATACGATCAGAATGACGCTCTAGCACATCCCATAGCCGATCGAGTTCCTCTTTATTGAGCCACCGGTCCCGCTTTTCCTCTTGGTACTTCTAAATCGCAGATGCAGGGTTATCCTCTCGCCAACCCAAAGAAATGGCAAGGGAGAACATTTTAGACAAAAGAGCCAATGTACGATTGGCTTGATAGGGGGTGTTTTGAAAATGCTTATGGAGGGATTCAATGTCTCGGCGCATAACACAAGGGACATTTAATCGTCCCAAAGCAGGGAGAATGATATTTTGGAGTAGCTTTTGATCCTCTCTTAGACTTTTGGGTCTTTTCTTATAACCATGTCGTTCAAGATAGTTTTTAGCAAGGTCTTCCATAGTGGTAACGGTGATAACTTGTTTCTTCTGTGTTGCTGGATCATCTCCATGGGCAACTTGTCCCAGCCTCTTTTTTGCTAAGTCTCGAGCTTCTTCTGTCGTGATATGACCGTGAACACCGATTTTAAGTCTTTTCTTAATCCGATCAGCATTACGATATTCGATGCAATAGGTTCGTCTACCACTGGGCAAAACGATAAGGCCAAATCCCTTGAGTTCTGAGTCCCAGTGTTTTAGAGTTTTTTCAGGATCTGGAGTTACGGCTTCCACAAAACGCTTTGTAAACTTTGGCATCTTTTTCTCCCCAAATGTTCAACTTAATCTACCCTATCTTTTTTAAAATGTCACCATATTGTCACCTAGCGATATCGATTTGGAGGCATAATTGAGGGAGAGTTGGCATAGCTTTCGCTAGGACAGAAGAGTCTGTAACCTAAGGAAAGCAAAAGAAAAGTGAGGGTTTGTGCTGGTGCCGAAGAGGTGAATCGAACACCCGACCTACTGATTACGAATCAGTTGCTCTACCAGCTGAGCTACTTCGGCTTTGTGTTCATTTTTAAAGAAAGTAAAGATGAGATGCAAGCTTAATCCCTCTAAAGACCAGGGTGGTTGTATATAAAGAGTAAAATTGAAAAACTGAAGAATCGAAGGAATTTATTGAACCCAAAAGTGAAAAAGATTTAAAAAAGCTTGAAAAATAATAAAATATTCTGGGATTACTTTTTATTTATAAGTATTAAAAAGGCAGATAAAAACAAAAACAGAAGTTATTACATGAAAAACGATCATAATATTAGATCGGGATACAAGAGAGTATCTGCAAAAGTCCAGCTAGCAGCCTGAGTGCATGTGGTTTTGTTCGGAAGAGTAGGGGCGGGTGAAGAGTAGGCAGACTTTCCTATTTTTACAGGAATCGGTTTGTCGAGTGAGTTCCAGAAGTTCAGAATTTTTACAATATTGATGTCTTATTATTCTCTTCATTAAACTTAATTTTTTACTCTTTCAAACAAATTTCTTAAGTAAAAAATACTATAACATTATTTCTACTTGTCGTTTCCAACCGGTGATCGAGTAGCCACTTTAAAACAGAAAAAACCCCTTCATTTTGTGTTAATATTTGGTTAACAGTTTGAAAAATAAATATCTTTTGTGAATGTTTTAAATATGATAATTTTAGCCCTACCTAACATATATAGGTTATAAGAAATAAGGGAGAATCAAATGAAATTCAAATTTTTAAGTCTATTTTTAACTCTTGGGCTTTTGGCTCTAGGAGCAGGAGTGAAAGCTGAGGAAGAAGGACACCCGCATCATCACGGAACGGAAGCAGGGGCTGTGGCTGAGAAAGCAGGAAAACCAGGAGTTGGTTTACCATGTAATATACCTAACACCACCGTACCAGAGTTAGTGAAATGTTTTATGTGTACTGCGCTTTCTGCTGGGCTTACTAAGATTCCAGGATATGTCCCCCAACAGCTTGTTGATGGTTGTGCAGGGCCTTGTAAGACGGACTCTAGTGATCCTGCATTAAAATCCGTGGAGAATTGTGCAGCAACTCTTTATTCATTTTACAATGATACTACAAATCAAACAAAATTTTCTAAGGCGTATGCGGTTGTAAAACCGATTATTTCTGCTTTATCAGGGGGCAACTTCCTTTCGGCAAATATCTGTAATTCGGGTTGTATTACTAAACCCACTAATATTTGTAAGAATTATTCGGTTGTGCGCCAGGCCTGCGGCGCCATTTGCTGTAATGTTGGTGGTTCAGTTACGAACTGTTTAAAGCAAGCTACTGAAACATGCGATACTTACAAGGGAACAGTATCACCTCCTTCAAAGGATGAAAAAGAAGAAAATGAAAAAGGAGAGCCATTGTTAGGAACCTGGTAAATTTTGACTGGTTAATTTTAACCCACCCTTCGGGGTGGGTTTTTTTATGCCGATGGCAATCCATTGAGGTGGATTAAAAACTGTGATATAACCCTCTCATCATTACATAAAAGCAAACACACGAGGGCTTATGGGACAGGGAAATAATACTAATAAAATAGCTGGATTGCTCTCGCCACGGCGAAGCCTTTGGCGTAGCCCGGATTGGAGAAAAGTTCTTCTCAATGAACTTAAGCAAGAAAGACTGGATTGCTTCGTCGCTTGCGCTCCTCGCAAAGACGAGGTGGGGGACGTTTCCCACTGGCCGAAGCAATCCAGAAAAAGTAATACTAAATTAGTGAGTCTTCTTTTTACATTAACACTTCTCACGTCCCACTCCCTCCACGCCCAAGAAAACCCGCAATTATTGCTTGACTTGGTGACTCGGGTAGGGGCGATTGAGGCTGAAAACCGAGAACTCCGTGGGCAATTGGAAGAAGCCCATCATGAAATTACCCAGCTAACACAAAAGATGGATACCTTAAGTGCCGATGTGGACTACCGCTTGAATAATCCAGAAAGTGGAACTTCTTTGCCTCAGACGTCTTTGGTCCCTCCTGCTTCTGACGGAGAAAGCGCTGTATCGAAAGCCCCTTCTACAGCTGCAGAAGAGTATGAAAAGGCGCGAACTCTCTTAGAACAAGGTGATTATGCTGCTGCTGAGCATGCTTTTGCTGCCTTTGTGGCAGCGCATGGAAAGGATGATCTTGCAGGAGCTGCTCAATATTGGTTAGGGGTGACTTTTTTTGTGCGAGGGGAACATGAAAAAGCGGTATCTGCCTTTGCGAAAGGATATAAATCCTATCCTAAGTCTTCAAAGGCTGCTGATAACTTGCTAAAGCTCGCAAAATCTTTGGCGGCTCTGGACCGTACAGCGGATGCCTGTACCGCCTTAAGTCAGCTGTCTTCTGAACATCCCAAAGCGCATGTGAGTGAGGTCTCTCGCGAGCGTAAGAAGTGGGGATGTAAGTAGGCAGTGTAGCAGTGATGCAGAAAAGAGCAGAAAAGAGCAGAAAAGAGCAGAAAAGAGCAGACCCAGGAGTAGATTTTCTTAATATCCGGGACCCAGGTATGTTTTGACTTCCCTTATTTCTTTATTATCCTGCTACACTGTCCTTGCCCCGGCTCCCACCGCACGCTCTCCAGCAGAGGTGCATAAAGGTCTTCTGATAAAGGAATTTTTATTTTGTGTTCTTCCTCCAAAGAAGGGGGACGAGATAAAAACTGAATTCTTGGAGCCTGCGTAATGAGGGCAAGAGGCGTTTGTTCTGAACCTTCCCCCATGACCAGAACGGCAGCGGCTGCAAGGGCATCTAAATTATTGATTTGCGTGACACGCAAATCATGACCATAAATATCTGGTTTGCCGATATAGCTATAAAGTGGCTCAAACCCGCACCAGCCTAAAGAAATTCCAGTGACGCCTCGTCGCAAAGGGGTTGTATGACTATCTGTTATAATGATTCCTAAAGTTTCAAGGTTATCCCTTTTGCGAAGAGTTTTCCAAATCAAGGCCGCAGTCGCCTGGATATCTTTAGGGTATAAAATAAAAAACCCATTCCCATTTGATTCGTCAATTCCAGCTGACGGAATAAGAATACCGTTGATAATCGTAAGGTATAGGTCATACATATTTTTTTCATTTTCGCTTATGTAAGCATCTGCTTCTTGTTTTATAAGCGTGTATTTGTCATTCACATCCTCTTTATGGACAATTCGACCCTGACAAAGACTGATAATTTTAGAGGTTACGGCGAGAATCGCCCCCTCATCGAGAGTAGGCACATAGGCGTTAAGAATATGGATCAGGTCTTCCCCCACCTCAATCGGGTGTGTTTTTAAGTGCTTAATATACATTGGGGGTTTTTCTCTTTTTTTATAGTACGTTGAATTGTTATATTTGACCGCTACGTAAGAAAAAAGACTTGATTACTTCGTCTCTTTCAGAGACTCGCAATGACGGGTAGGGGGGATCGTCATTGCGAGGAGCGTATGCGACGAAGCAATCCATAAAATCAACACCTTAATGTTAAGTTCATGAGAAGCGGGTCAAATATAACAACTCAATGTACCCGCTAACCCCTA
>JAKBAL010000124.1 GCA_021809225.1 Pseudomonadota bacterium
CGACATATTGACCATATCATTAGGATGAATAGGACTCTTACTGCCTAATACACCACCAGCCATCTCAATCGCTCGATTAGAGATGACTTCATTCGCATTCATATTCGATTGGGTACCACTACCGGTTTGCCAAACGTGCAGAGGAAAATGATCGTCCAACTTACCTGCCGCCACTTCTTCGGCTGCTTTGATGATCAAATCCGCTTTCTCTTGTGCTAACTTACCCAAACCAAGGTTGGTTAAGGCCGCTGCTTTTTTGAGAATACCAAAAGCATCTTCAATTCCATTCTCCACACTGACATCACAAGGAATGATGATTGAGGATCCTAAAGAAGCAGCCAAAGGTTCCACGCGCTTTTTAATTGCTTCTCCTTGATAGGTAAACGCAAGCTCTGCCCCATGGTCTGCAAGGACTTGTGCGATACCCCAGCCGATAGAAAGGTTGTTAGCAACGCCCATAATAAGGCCACGTTTACCAGCCATTAACGATGATACAGTCATGAAAGCTCTCTCCAAATTCTAAAAAGATTCCTTAAAATAGGCGCGTCATGTCTTCCGGTCAAGAAGATTGGGAAGAGAAGGTTTTTACGTTTACCAAAATTTTATGCTTTCCACTCTACAACAGGAGGAAGAGACATGAGAATCGCTTCTACATTACCCCCTGTCTTAAGGCCAAATTGAGTGCCCCTATCATAGAGAAGATTAAATTCCACGTACCTCCCGCGCTTCTTGAGCAGGGCTTTAAGGTCCTGTTCTGTCCAAGGCGTATTTACATGGCAACCTACGATTTCAGGATAAATAGTCGCAAATGTTCGACCGACACCTTGCGTAAAGGCAAAATCCGTTTCCCAGTCTCCACTATTAAAGTAATCATAAAAAATACCCCCTACCCCTCGGGATTCTTGGCGGTGAGGAAGGTAAAAATACTCATCTGCCCACGCTTTAAATTTATCATAATACGTATTGTCAAAAGCATCACATGTATTTTTAAAAGCTCCATGGAAATCTTGCGTATCTTTTTCAAGAGGGAGAGCAGGCGTTAAATCAGCCCCCCCGCCAAACCATACCTTTTGCGTCATAATCATACGTGTATTCATGTGCACAATAGGTACATGGGGACTCCGGGGGTGGATGACGAGAGAAATACCACTCGCCCAAAAACGGGGATCCTCCTCTGCGCCAGGAATTTGAGATCGAAACTCTTCTGAGAATTCTCCAAAAACCGTGGATACATTCACACCTGCTTTTTCAAATACTCGGCCTTCCAGAATGGCCATGACTCCCCCTCCCCCTCCTTCCCGATTCCAAGGTCGGCGGACAAACGTACCAGGGTCTTGATCATACTGAGAATGAGTTGCTTCTTTCTCAATTCCTTCAAAAATTTCAATCAATTGAATTTGAAGAGAGGAAAACCATTCAGACGCTCGCTTTTTTTTCTCATCCATTTGAAGCTCTCGGCAATTGATTTGTTTGGCGAAGGGCCTCCATTGTAACAATGGCTGCCGCTAAGGCAAGATTAAGGGACCTTCTTCCCGAAACCATGGGAATAGCCACCGTTTCATCACAATTTTCTAAGATAGCGGGTGGAAATCCCGTGCTTTCTTGTCCCATAATAAGAAGATCCGATGGCTGAAAAGAAAATTCATTATAATTTTGAGAAGCCGAAGAAGTGATTGCCACTCGCCGCGCTTTTTTCCGTTCCTCACAAAATGTTTTCCAGGACGTAAAACGGCTCGTTGTTGCGAGCTCGATATAATCCATCCCGGCTCTTTTTAAATGTTTATCTGTAAAAAGAAACCCACAAGGTTCGATAATATCAAGCGGTATGCCCATACATGCCGCCAAGCGCATAAGCGTTCCCACATTTTGAGGAATTTCAGGCTGAAATAAAACGAGATGCATATCAGTCCTTTACAAAAAACACCATATTCCAAGTATTATTTCGAATTTTTATTTTTTGCAAGAAGGTTTAATTAGCTTAGAAATTCTTTTAATTTTCGATCACAGTGGAACATTTGAAATTCTGCATCAACCCCATCTTGCAGCGATTCGAAGATAAATGTATATCAAGTATGAATGGGTACAGAATAAGATGCGCAAAAAATAAAGGGAGTCCATGACTGAATCAGAACTTAATCATCCCTCCCCTGAAAAAAGAGAGCCTACTCGTCGTGATTTTTTGCTTCTCACAACAGGAGCTGTAGGGGCAGTGGGGGCAGCCTATTTTGCATGGCCTTTTATTGATAGCATGAATCCAGCTGCGGACATTTTAGCCCAATCAACCGTTGATGTAGACATAACCTCCATTCCTGCTGGGCAAGCCATTACGGTTGTCTGGCGGGGTAAGCCTATATTTGTGCGTCATCGAACACCAGAAGAAATTAAAGAAGCCGAACAAACCCCGCTTTCGCAGCTGATTGACCCCGAAACAGATCAAGCGCGTATCAAAAAGGGACACGATGAATGGCTGATTGTCATTGGTATTTGCACCCATTTAGGATGTATTCCAACAGGAAATAAGCCCACGCAGAACCGCGGAAAATATGGGGGCTGGGCTTGTCCCTGTTATGGCTCTCTTTATGATACATCGGGACGGGTTCGGCGAGGCCCAGCGCCTCTAAACCTTGCCATCCCCCCTTATACATTTTTGAACGCAACCCATATTCGCCTTGGTGTCGATGAGGTTGCCCATGGGTAGTCTCACCAAAGTTGTCCGTTGGATCGATTATCGTCTCCCTATTTTTTCGTTTATTGATCATGAACTGAGGGAATACCCCACACCAAAAAACCTAAACTACTGGTGGAACTTTGGCTCTCTCGCAGGCATCACTCTTGTCGTGATGATCCTTTCGGGAATTTTTCTCGCTATGCATTATGAACCCAATACAAAACAAGCTTTTGATAGCGTTGAATATATTATGCGTAATATAAACTATGGCTGGTTTATGCGTTATTTACATGCCAATGGCGCTACTATGTTTTTCATTATCGTTTATATTCACATGTTTCGTGGCCTTTATTATGGATCTTATAAAGCCCCCCGAGAGCTGTTGTGGATCCTTGGTGTTGTCATCTTACTTCTCATGATGGCCACGGCCTTTATGGGGTATGTCTTGCCTTGGGGCCAAATGAGCTATTGGGGCGCCACCGTCATTACAAATCTATTTTCTGTCCTTCCCTTTGGAGAATCCATTGTCCAATGGTTGTGGGGAGGATTTTCTGTTGATAATCCAACGCTAAATCGCTTTTTTGCTCTTCATTACCTCTTTCCTTTTTTAATAGTGGGTGTGGTAATTCTTCACCTGATTGCTCTCCATCAGCATGGATCAAATAACCCCCTAGGGATTGAACGCAAAGAACCACGAGATAGTATTCCCTTTCACCCTTATTACACCGTAAAAGATTTGTTTGGATTAGGTGTTTTTGGTCTCGTTTGGTCTTATTTTATTTTTTTTCATCCTAATTTCTTTGGCGAACCCGATAACTACATCCCGGCCAATCCTTTAGTAACGCCTGCTCACATTGTACCCGAATGGTATTTTTTACCCTTTTACGCCATTTTACGTTCGATCCCCAATAAACTCTTCGGGGTTATAGCCATGCTTAGCTCCGTTTCCGTTCTTTTTTTTGTTCCCTGGCTCGATACTTCCAAAGTTCGTAGCGCAACCTTCAGACCGCTATATAAATGGTTTTTTTGGGGATTTGTCGTTGATTGCTTTATTTTAGGATTTGTAGGGGCCTATTCTCCCGATCATATTTTTACCAACCTTGGCGGACTTTCAAACCAAACCTTAGGACAAATAACAACCCTTCTTTACTTTGCTTTCTTTTTTATAGCTCTGCCTCTTTTAGGGATTTATGAAAAAACGAAACCTCTTCCCAAAAGCCTGAGCGAACCCGTCTTGAGACGCGAAAAGGAAAGAAGAACCCCTGCTGCAATGGGCCTTTTTTGTCTTTGCCTTCTGGGAAGTTTGAAGCCACTTTATGGAGCTGAAACCCCAACTTTACCTAAGGAAAACTGGTCCTTTATGGGGCCCTTTGGAACCTATGACAGAACTGAACTTCAACATGGTTTTCAAATCTATCAGCAAGTCTGCTCAGCCTGCCATGGATTAGACCAGATCAGAATTAGAGACTTAGTTGCTTTAGGGTATAATACGGATGAAATTAAAGCCATCGCAGCTGAATATAAAGTTGAAGTTATTGATGATGAGGGAAATGTGGTTGAGAAACCAGCTCTTCCCACAGACATAATTCCAGGCCCTTATAAAAATGAACAAGCCGCTCGTGCAGCCAATAACGGTGCGCTTCCTCCAGATCTCTCCCTCATCACCAAGGCTCGGGAAGGAGGGGCCAATTATGTTTACGCCCTTTTAACAGGGTATGGAGGAACTCCCCCAAAAGATCTTCACCTTGCAGAGGGAATGCATTACAACCCTTTCTTTCCGGGTGAACAAATTGCAATGACACCCCCTCTTTCTGAAGGAATCGTGACCTATAACGATGGTGCTCAGCCTTCCATAAACCAGATGGCAAAGGACGTTGTTACTTTTTTGTCTTGGGCAGCTGAACCTGAATTAGAGGAACGGAAAAGAACAGGTTACAAAGTTTTAATATATTTCCTTGTTTTTACGGGTTTAATGTATTTTGTCATGAAGCAGGTTTGGGCAAGAGTTAAGTAGACAATCACCTTGCGTGGCCCTGTGGGCAGTCTGATATTCATTTATTAACTTGACATGAATACAAAAAGTAATTACACTGTAATTACATACAGTCAGAGGAAATACAAAATGCGTGTCGAAATCATCAGAATTGGAAACTCAAGAGGCCTAAGAATTCCTAAAACTATTCTTGAACAATGTGGAATAAAAACTGCTGTTGACTTAAGGGTGGAGGATCATTCCTTCATTGTCACTCCCTATGAGGAGGTAAGAGCAGGATGGGAGAAAAGTTTTCAGATTATGGCTAAAAATGAGGATGATGTTCTTTTAGATGCTGATTCTCTAGCCCATTCTTGGGATGAAGACGAATGGCAGTGGTAAATACCTATCGGTTTGATGTCTTTCTCGTTTCTCTTGATCCTTCTCAAGGGTCTGAGATTAAGAAGACAAGGCCTTGCCTTGTGATTTCACCTGATGAAATGAACAAATACATCAAAACACTTATTGTTGCCCCCATGACAAGCAAACATAGAGACTACCCAACACGTATTCCAGTCACTTTTGATGGTAAAAAAGGGAACATTGTTCTTGATCAAATCCGCACCATAGACAAATCCAGGATCATCAAAAAACTTGGAACTCTAGACGCTGAAACAGCCTCCGATGTTCTAGAAACTCTAGGAAAAATGTTCAGCTAACATATGAAAGAAAATTCACAAGTCTTTCTCTGTTAGATTAAATTCATTTGTTTTGTTTAAGCCCCTTGGTGTTTTTTATACCTTCTGGCATACTATGAAAAATAGGGATGGCTAAGAATAAAAAAGGAAAGCTGTGAAAAAAGCAATAACCCTCTTCAGTTGTTTTTTATTAGGAGGTTGCATGAACTCCAATAAACCTGCCATAGAAGATCCCAACCCTGGTATAGACTATCCTTATCAAGATACAGCTCCTTTACCATGGGTAAGTGTGATTCCTTCAGAAAGAGCGATTGGCTTCAAAGTGGTTAATTTTGATGGCCTTGCGCATCAAATCCGTTATGACATGAATTTTAGTGCTTATAGAGAAAAATATAAAAACGTCACTCGCGTTTTGGTTGATTACGCTATCCTCCCAAAAGAGAATTTTGAGAAAAGTGATGTTAAAATGAAAAAAGGGGGACAGTCTTATCCATGTGTTTTTGAAAGTACGCCAGAACGATACGTTTTAACGACACGTTTTTATGACTGCAACCAAACTCTCGCAGATACCCCGTTATTTGAGGAAACAATTACCATGCCAACAAGCAAAGCCCCCCCTCACGAAGCACTGCACTTAATGGCTCATATGATTATGGAAGACCATCATTCCTCCTCACTTAACAAGATAAAAGCGAATTTAAATTAATGACAGGGCGTAGCACTTAAAAATCCGCTATATATTCCCCCAAGAAGGAAGATTCCCAAGAGAATTCGATAAATCACAAAAGGGGTCAAAGTCGATTTTTGAAGCCAACGCATCATAAAGGCAATCGCACAAAAGCCAAAGAAAAAGGAAAAGGCTATCATGAGAGCGGCATCATTCAACATGGAAAAATCACCAGATTTGAACAGCTTATACCCCTTCAATGTCCCCGCAGCTGTAATTGTTGGAATTGACATCAAAAAGGCAAAACGGGCTGCGTCTGTTCGTTTGTAGTTCATAAAACGTCCAACAGTTATGCAAGAGCCCGAACGGCTAACACCATTGACAAGCGACACACATTGGGCAATTCCAAAGAATAAAGCGCGCTTTAAAGTTGTATCTCCAACGGTTTCAATGAGCCGCCCATATCTATCTGCCACATAAAGGATGATACCAAATATAATTCCTGTCCATGCAATAATTGTGACACTTCTGAAGGCACCCCCAACCAGTTCTTCGAATATAAAACCTAATATAACCACAGGAATTGTCGCAATAATAAGATTGAAAAGGAGTTGGGTATTTTCATTAAATTGACCTTTCAAAAGCGAGAAAGACCCCTTAAAAAGCGAAGCAACATCCTTATAAAAATATAAAAGAACGGAACCAAGAGTCCCAATATGGGCAGCGACGTCCATCATCATTCCCTGATCTTGCCAACCACACAAAC
>JAKBAL010000125.1 GCA_021809225.1 Pseudomonadota bacterium
CAAACTGGCTGGAGAAGGAGGCTATAAGCAGTTTAACGAAGGCCTTAACGGCTACTGGGGCGACCAGTTTACCGATGCCATCGAAAACCCGCTCAAAAGTGCATACAATACCGCATGGAACGTTGAATGGTGGAAGCTGGGCGAACACATCTATACAGATGTGACGTATTACTGTGACTGGATAAAAAATGCGTTTAAGAATTTTTTTCTCTTTCTTATCCTCTTTGGGCTTTGCTTTCTTATTGGTAGAGGCATCTTCTGACCAATCACTGTCATTGAGTAGAGAACTCTCTAACAAATCTTCATTATTTTGAGGTGATCCCTTTTTGTTTGTTTTCTTCTTCTCATACCAAGTGTTAATGGACTTTTGAATTTGTCTTGGTTGTGGAGGCGCCTATGAAAGTCTTTAGCCTCCTCTCCCGTTACGCGAGCCGGTCATTTTTAATGAGTTTTGGGGTAGCAGTACTGTGCTTGCTTATTATTATTGTTCTCATCGATTTTGCTGAACTTCAAAGGCGTGCCGGATCTAAAGAAATTGACATCGCTGTGAAGTTTAATATGGTTTTTTTGCGGATCCCTTATTTTCTTGAGCAAGTTCTTCCTTTTCTTGTTTTTACCGCTTCTCTTTTTGTTTTCTGGCGAATGAACCGGTCGAATGAGCTTATTGTCTTTCGTTCAAGTGGTGTTTCCTTGTGGCGCCTTATTTTGCCCATTGGGATAACGGCTCTTATTATAGGGGGGATTGACTTAACGTCCCTTAACCCGCTTTCGAGTGCGATGCAGACGCGATATGAAAAATTAGAGAAACGTTATTTTTCAAAAGCTAAAGAGGGCATAAAAGTTGCGTCGACTGGGTTATGGCTGAGTGAAAAGATGGGGTCGAATCAAGCCATTTATAGAGCAGATAAAATTGATTTAGACAAACTAGAATTTCAAAATCTTAATATTATTATATCGTCTCCTGAAAACAAATTTGTCGAACGCATTGATGCAAAGACAGCTCAAATTCGTGGAAATCATTTAGAACTTAAGGATGGATGGGATGTGGTTGTTGGAAAACCTGCTCTACCCTTTTCTCAAAAAACCATTGAAACCTCTTTTGATCGGAAAATAATTGAAAATATGAATATAAAACGGGTGGTTTTCTCCTTTTGGAAATTGCCTTCTTATATCGCTCTGCTAAAGGCTTCAGGCTTACGTAGCCTTAAACAAGAAATGTATTGGCATTCTATGATTGCGAATGCTTTTTGGGTTGGAGCGATGGTTTTACTCGCCGCAGCTTTTTCATGTCGCCCTTCTCGTCAAGGGAAGACGGTTTTAATAATTTTGATTGGCCTTATTGTTTGTTTTTTTCTTTATTTTTTCAAAGACATGACCTTTGTGTTGGGGGCTGCGGGTGCATTGCCTCCCCTGATTGCCGCTTGGCTTCCTCCTATTGTTACCGCTATGGTAGGGGCAGTTATAATATTTAACCAAGAAGATGGTTAAAATGGATTTTAAAACAATAGCTTCATATTTTATCGTGAGTTACATTTGGGTGTCACCTCTTTATGGTCAGAAAGTTGATCCGAGCAAAGAGAGTCAGTCTGAGATTACTGAGACTCAGCCGGGGATCTTTGAGGATCAACCTGCGGTTAATAAGAATTTGCCTGAGGTTTTTGAGACTCAGTCTGGGATCTTTGAGGCTCAACCTGCGGTTGTTAAGAATTTGCCTGAGGTTACTGAGACTCAGCCGGGGATCTTTGAGGATCAACCTGTGGCTGTTGAAAATCCGCCTGTAGCCGCTGAAAATCCGCCCGTGACTGCTGAGACCAAACCCGTGGCTGCTGAAAATCCGCCTGTGTTGTATTATGCCGATAGCCAAACCTATGATCGCGAGCTTGGCATTATAATTTTAAAAGGTCATGTCGAGTTCGAAAATGAAGGGAATGTCTTAGAAGCGGATTATGTGACCTATAATGAAAACACAGACATCGTTACAGCGTCGGGAAATGTAAGAATTCGCCAACTTGATGGAGATATTAACTTTGCTGAATATGTGGAGCTAACAGGTGATATGAAGAAAGGGGTCGTTCTTCAACTGCGAACTCTTTTGGAAGATAATTCTAAAATTGCAGCTCTTGAGGGACGGAAATTTGAAGATCGAGAAGAGCTTGATCAAGCTGTTTATACGCCTTGTGAATTATGTGGAGACAAGTCGCCTACCTGGCAAATTAACGCTCGTCGTGCTGTTAAAGATGATGTCAACAAAAGTATTCACTTTACGGACGCGCAAATGCGCATCTTGGATGTTCCGGTGTTATATATCCCTTATGCGACGCAGCCCTTGGAGCGCAAAAGCGGCTTTTTAATTCCTCAGCCAAATTACAACTCAGCTCTTGGTACAAGTTTAGAAGTCCCTTACTATCTTGTTCTGTCTGAAGATATAGACATGACTCTATCTCCTACCTTTTTTACACTGAAGAATCCTTTATACCAAGGACAGTATCGGCAAGCTTTTGGAAATGGATTTTTAACGGGGAGTGGAAGTATTACGGATTATAAGAAATCTTCAAAAGATAAAAACGCAGAAAGAAAGGAAAAATTTAAAATTCCCAATACTCGAGGTTATTTTCTGGTCGATGGGAAACTTAATTTTAACGAGACGTGGCGTGGAAATTTTAGCGGAGGTACAGTTAGCGATAAAACCTTTTTCAAAAAATATGGATATTCCGGCTGGAAGAATTTATCTTACCTAACGTCAAAAGCAATCTTAGAAGGATTTTTAAATCAACGAGATTATGCGGCTGCCAAGGTATATCATTTTCAAGGACTTCGTAATCAGGATAAGCAAAAAGAAATAGCTGCTCCTCTTCCGTATCTAGAATATAATACCTATTCAGCTGTAGATCCTTGGGGGGGGCGTTTTAACTTTAAAAGTATCTTTTAAATCTCTACCGTAAAAGTGGTATTAATTATCAGCGGGGAATTGGAGAACTGGGGTGGCAGAGACCTTGGGTTAATTGCTTTGGGCAAGTATTTACGTATTCTGCTTCAACACGAGGTGATTTTTATAAAGTTGAGAATTTGCGCCAAGAGATAGACTCGAAGAAAGCAAAAACCTTTAAGAAAGACCACACGCATTTTGCGAGAAGAAAGGGAGGGGCGCGCTTTTTTCCCCAAACGAGCCTAAATTGGCGTTGGCCTTTTATTAACTCATTGCAAGATCAAAATTTTGTGGTGCAGCCTATCGCACAAATGATTGCAGCTCCTGATCAGCCAATTGGGGTTAAATCTCGTGAAATTCCCGATGAAGATAGTATTGACTTTGAATTTAATGATGCAAACCTTTTCAGTTTTGATCGCTTCCCAGGATATGATCGTATTGATACAGGTTCACGTGCAATTTATGGAGGAGAAGTTCTGACAACGGGAAATCTTGTTGGAGACGTGGAAATTTTTCTCGGACAAAGTTATTCATTGTCAAAGCCAAAAAACAATGAAAAATCTCAGGGTTTTGGCCGTCGTCTTTCAGATTATGTCGGCCGCATTGAAGCCACTCCCTTTAGTTGGTTGACGGCAAATTATCGGTTTCGATTGGATCAAAAAACGTGGAATCCCCGCGTTTCTGAAGTTGGAGCAGCAATAGGTCCAGAGATTCTTAGGCTTGCGGGAAATTATGTTTTCATTAGTAAACATGCGGGAACTGTAGATAAGAAAGATTTTAATCAAATTAGCCTGACTCTTTCATCTCAAATTACAAAGTATTGGAGACTTGTCGGTACGATAAGACGAAATTTAAACTATGAGGAAAACAAAAACTTAATTAAAAAGAAAGATGACACTCGAACAAGAGGGGGCTTTTTTGGGGATGGGGGCAATGGGACACTTCAACAAGGTATCGGTGCAGTTTATCGTGATGACTGTTTTGGGGTAGGTCTTACCCTTAGCCGCCAGTATTATACGGACAGAGATTTAAGGCCTGAAACCACTGCAGCGATTACGTTGTTTCTTAAAAATATTGGAGATTTTAATTATCCATTTAATATAACTCAATCAGGGTTGTTCGGAGAGAGGACCACAAAAACCATCCATACCCCTTAATGTCCCGAATAAGAAGCCTTTTGATAGGATCTTTTCTGAAGTATTGCTGACTTTAAAGGTTTTTTTGGGGATTTGAGGCTCACTTTATTTCGCTCCGATAGCAGCTCTTGCCTACATTTTCTAAGTTTGTTAAGCTCTCTTGCATCATCACGGTCTTGGATTTGGATCACATTGATTTTAATTTCGATAAGATCTAGAAGGATTTCAACTGATTGTCGTGATAAGGTCATGGTATAACTCCCTGAATAAACTCTTGCTTAAATATACATCTTTAGGTGTTAAGAAAAGATAAACAAAAATGACTCTTTTAACTTTAGAAAATTTTTCACAAACATTCTTTGAAAAAGGGGGCCGTTTTTTAGGCTGTGATGTGGGAGAAAAGACAATCGGCTTAGCTCTTTCTGATACATCTCGAAAGATTTCTTCTCCTTTTCAGGTCATTCATCGGACTCAATGGAAGAAAGATTCTGAAGTTCTTTTGAAAACGATTGCTGCCTATCACATTATAGGTGTTGTGGTTGGATTTCCTTTAAATATGGATGGGAGTGAAGGTCCTCGATGTCAGTCAACTCGTCAATTTGTTGAGAACCTATTGTCATTACGCGAACTTCCAGTTTGCCTGTGGGATGAACGTCTTTCGACTATCGCCGTTACACGTACGCTTTTGGAGGCAGATCTTTCTCGTGCAAAGAGAAGCAAAGTTGTTGATAAAGTGGCTGCTGCTTATATTCTTCAAGGTTTTTTAGATGCCTTTGGACGGCTTCAAAAAAGCAGTTAATTTTCTCATTTTTTTGCTTGGAAAAGGTGCTTCCTAACCTCAAATACGAAATGCAACAGTATGGTAAGAGTTCTCAGGCTATGAGCCCCCTTCAAAAGAGCATCGCTTGCATGCTAAAGAGTGCTGGATAAGAAAGGTGGAAAATTCTTTAATTTTAACACTTAATCCTGAATCTTGGATGACTTTTTTAAGAACCCTTACCCTTAGAATCCGAGCTTCTTTTGCCTCTTTATTGGGTGAAATAGATGCATCTTTTGCTTGCATAGCCACCCTCATTATGTAAATGTTTTTTCTTAAGATTTTATCCTTTTTGGTCCAATTTAAGGAGACGTTATGAGAGAAAGAGTTGTACAAAGTGTTGAACCTTATATACCGGCTTCAACGCGCTTGCCTGAAGTCACTATTAAAGCTTTTATTTTAGGCATTCTTTTGGCTATCCTCATGGCGGGGTCAAATGCCTATCTTGTGTTAAAGGTAGGAATTAGTATTACAGCTTGCATCCCTGCGGCTGTAATCTCGATGGCTGTTTTAAAGTTGTTTCGTAAATCGAATATTCTTGAAAATAACATTGTCCAGACAACAGCTTCTGCGGGAGAAGTGGTCGCTTGTGCTCTCGCCTTTACTGTTCCTGCTTTGGTTATGACGGGATATTGGCATTCTTTTCCCTATCCCATTATGACGTGTCTTGCTGCAATTGGTGGCCTTTTAGGCGTTTTTCTATCCGTTCCCTTAAGGCGAGCGATGATTATTGAGAGCGACCTTAAATTTCCTGAAGGTATAGCCACCGCTGAAGTTTTAAAAGCAGGCACTGAAACTGTTGCAGCCCAAGGCATCCTTTATTCAGGACTTGCCGCTGCCACAATTACGTTCTGCCAAAGTGGGTTACAAATCTTTGCCGATCGCATCAATATCTGGGGCCGTGTAGGAAATACAGTTGTAGGAGTGACCGCAGGATTCTCTCTAGCCCTTGTGGGAGCGGGCTACGTGATTGGACTTGAAGTCGCTTTTTCCACTTTTGTGGGAGCCATTCTGGCCTGGTTTATTGGGGTCCCTCTTTACGGAGCGTTCTATGGCCTTCCTCCCGAGGCGACGGATGCCTATTCAGCAGCTGTTGGCATATGGGATTCTAAAATTCGTATTATTGGTGTTGGGATGATCGTCTTTGGCGGCTTATGGTTGATTATAGAGCTTATAGAGCCTTTGCGTCGGGCCATGAAGACCTCGATTGCAGCCGTTCGAAAACTTAAAACTGAAGGAAGAACCAATATTTTAAGGACCGAGTTTGATATCCCTATTACCTATGTGGCGATTGGTTCAGTTCTTCTTATTATTCCTCTTTACTTGATGTTTTATAATATTATTGCGGAAAGTGGATTTCCTCTTTCCGGAGCAATGGTTGTGGGGGTTTGCGTTATAGTTACTGTTCTTGCATTTAGTATAAGTGCTATTGGAAGTGCTATCGGATCCTATTTATCTGGTATTCTTGGAACCTCCAACAGTCCCTATTCTGGTATCATTCTTATGGGGATTTTAATCGTCTCCCTCTCTCTCTTATTGATCTTAAATCCCTACGTGGATTTTTTATCTAATGCAGATGCAGCCTTGAGTGTAGGAGGGATTACCATTCTTGTGGGAGCAATCATTGGATGTACAGTAGGTGTTGCTGGAGACAATCTTCAAGATCTAAAATCGGGACAGCTTGTTGGTGCAACGCCCTGGAAACAACAGGTCATGCTGCTTATAGGCGTCTTGGTGTCTGCTTTAGTCTTAGGGCCCATCTTCCAAATTTTATTTGAAGCTTATGGATTTGGTGATGTTCTTCCTCGAGAAGGGATGGATCCCAC
>JAKBAL010000126.1 GCA_021809225.1 Pseudomonadota bacterium
AAAGCATGAGTATGAAGTTGCACGACTTTATACGGATGGCACGTTCATGAAAGAACTTCGTTCTCAATTTGAGAGACCACTTAAACTGAATTTTTACCTAGCTCCTCCCCTTTTTGCCAAGAGAGATCCCTTTTCGGGCGAATTAAAGAAAAAGAAGTATGGGTCTTGGATGATGTATGCCTTTCGCTTTTTGGCTAAACTGAAGGGATTGCGAGGAACCATCTTTGATATTTTTGGCTATTCGCAAGATCGGAAAAAAGAGCGTGCTTTGATCAAGGATTACGAGGACCTGATTCTTTACCTTTTAGACCATCTTACGCTTGATAATTATGAGATTGCCCTTTCTCTGGCCTCCCTTCCTGAACACATTCGGGGTTATGGACATGTGAAAGAACGGCATTTGCATACAGTCAAAGCAAATGAGCAAGCCCTTCTGGCCCAATTTAAAGCGACACTTTGATTTTAGAGAAGAGAATTCGAAATGATAGATGAGTTCGTGCTGCCTTCATGGGGTCTTTTTGACTGACGCCAATCTGACCAGCGTTGTATTCCTCCAGTCTTTCGCTGACAAGCAAATTGGTAGAATTCTTCAATAAAGCTTTTTCGAGCTTCAAGCATTTGTTTGTCATAGGTTCCGTCTTTCCAAACTTCAGTGTTAAATAAGTCCTCTGAACCTAAAAGCGTTTGACGTTTAACAATGTCATTGATTGAAACAAGAGGGGCATTTTTAAACGTGTCCAACATAACAAGTAAAATAGAGGTACGTCCTTGTCCATGAGCACAGTGGAAATGAAGCCAGACATTTTCTGGAAGGGTATCGAAAAAAGAGACGATCTCATCAATGTTTTCTTCAGTTTCAATAAATTGACTGCCAACGTTAACTTCTTTATAGTCAAAACCATACTTTTTGGCTTCTACGGATTCAGAGATCACTAATTCAGGCTGGATAGCCGTGGTGCCTGTAAAAAACCACCGTCGAATGAGATGCTTTAATTCAGGGGATCCTTTACGTTGGTAGGCAAAAAAGTTGGTGGGAATGCCGTGAATATAGCCATGATATTCTGCCATTCCATCAACAATAATTTTAGGCCCTTGGATATGGCTTAACCGTTTTTGAAGATCTGAGAAACGAACGGATGTTCCTCCTGAAGCCTTAAGTTCTCGTAGTCCTCTTACATCAATGCTCTGCATGGTCCAAAGAGTATCTTGCATGGAGCGAAAGTGACTCCAATAAAAAATATCTAAAAATACATAGAGAATTAAGATAATAAGACTAATGAGACTTCCCCCAATGAAAACTCTTTTTTTAGTTAAAAGGTGTTTCATCGAGTTCCATCTTATTCGCTTTTTGAAGATGCCAATCTGACCAGCGTTGGATTCCTCCGGCTTTTCGTTGGCAAATAAAGTCATAAAAATTTATTATAAATTTTTTGCGAGCGACGAGTTGATCTTTTGAATACGTGCCCTTTGTCCAAACAGTCGTATTAAACAAATCGACAGATCCGAGAAGGAGATGTCGCTTAACAATATCAGCTAATGTGACCTGAGGGGCGTTGTGCATGATGTCTAACATAGCAAGAATTGTAGATGTTCTTCCTTTACCATTGGTGCAATGGATATGTACCCAAACGTCTTTTGGTAAGGTATCAAAAAAATTCACAATATCATCAATGTTATCATCAGTGGCGGCAAATTTGCTTCCTATAGTCACAGCCCTATAGATAAAGCCGTATTTTTCTGCTTCTTCGGCTTCTGTAGTGACTAAGTGGGGTCTCTCATCAAAGCTGCCTGTCCAAAGGAGCCGTCGAATATATCGTCTGAGTCCTGGCTTGGAAAGCCCATAACCTAGAAAAGTTGTTGGGATGCTGTTAATATAGCCATGATATTCGCATTTAACGTCAACAAGGATCTTATCTTTTTTAATATGCTTAAGTCTTCTTGTAAGATCAGCAAAACGAGGCGCGTTTCCTCCTGAAGCTTGTATGTTTCTTAAGCCTGTTAAATTAACGTTTTCAGAAGAAGAAATTGGATCTTGGAAGGTCCGAAAGTTATCGCCACCATAAAAAGCATCAAAAAACAAAGCAACAACTATTCCCAGCAAAAGAGTAAAAGTGATTCCAACAAGGAGAAGCTTTTTCTTTAAAGTTTTTCTCATCGGTAGTTTTCTTTTGGATAAGTATGATGCACTTGGTCTCGTATCATTTCGACAATATGTTTAAAATATTAAGGTAAGAGATCTTGTAAAAGACTTCTTTAAGTTAGGCAAGAAAGAAATTTCCTTAGCATGCCATAAGTTAAATTATTAACGCATTTGTTAATAATTTAGTAACTAATTCACGTCAAACTGCTTTCCACCATTTATCAGCATAAGCTGCAACAGGAGGAGAATATGCTAAGGAAAAAAACATTAAATGCTCTGGATATAGCCAGTCAAATACTACCTTTTATAATGATTACAGCTACGTTGATTGGAGTGTCGTATGTTTACGGAAATGCCCTTCATTCTTTTAAATGGAGTCTTTCTTTTGTCTAACAATAAGTCTGTATAATTTAACATTTTATTAAGAGTTAATTAAGAAAGATATCATCATAAAAAATTATATAATTCAAATATTAATAATGTCTCTCAATATGAATCGCCCCACCTTTTTTTTTGTAACTTGCCTAAACAACATTTCCAAATTAGGGAGAGCATGATATGGTTTACAGGCAATGCGGGCGTGGTGGAATTGGTAGACACGCCAGACTTAGGATCTGGTGGCGAAAGTCGTGGGGGTTCAAGTCCCTTCGCCCGCACCAAATTACTGTACAAAGCGCCAAAGGATCAGTAAGGTTTTTTCAATTTCGTTCGTAACTTAAGTGAGCCGTAAATGATGAAGATTATAGAAACCCTCTCTCAAGGCCTAAAAAGGTCATTTGAAGTTATTATTCCCACAGATCAGATTGAGTCAAAGCTTAATGATCGTCTTGCAGCCATTGGCAAAAAAGTTAAAATGCCTGGCTTCCGTCCGGGAAAAATCCCTCTTGCTATGCTGAAACAACGCTATAAGGCCGAGGCTCTTTCAGAGGTTATGGAAGAATGCCTAGAAAAAGGAGTCCAACAAGTTCTTAAAGACAATGAGCTTGTTCCTTCTCTTAAACCGAAAGCCAATATTAAGTCCTTTGAAGAGGGAAAAGATCTCACCATTTATATTGATCTGGAAATTCTCCCGACAATAGGGGACATTCAGCTTGCAGATCTTTCCTTTGAAAAACACATTGTAACTGTTCCTTCTGAGGTCACCTCGCGGGCTCTTGAAAATATTGCACGACAAAACCGTGAAACACGCTCCCTGAAAAAGCTTCGTAAAACACAAAAAGGATATATTATTATCATTGATTTTGAAGGCTTTATTGAGGACACCCCTATTGAAGGTGGCTCAGGTAAAGACCATCCTTTAGAGCTAGGCTCAGGAGCTTTTATCCCTGGTTTTGAAGATCAACTTATTGATCAGGAAAAAGGCAATAAAGTAGATGTTAGAGTGACCTTTCCCAAAGATTATCATGAAGCCCATTATGCAGATAAACCGGCTCGCTTTGATGTAACGATTACCGATATTCATGAAGCTGAGCCGATAGAGATTAATGAAGCTCTTGCCAAAAAACTTGATTTTGAGTCGCTTAAGGCTATGGAAGAATGGATTGAACAAAACATTGTTAAAAACTACTCCGCTCAAAGTTTTTTAAATACCAAACGGCATGTTTTAGATGCTCTAGCCGAGCGGTTTACCTTTGATGTTCCTCAAAATATGAAAGACCTTGAGTTTAATAACATTTGGGAGCAACTCTGTAAGGAGCTTGGCATTACTCAAGAGAAGTCTGCCAATTCGAATGTTAAAGAAAAACCAAACTTAAAAATATTCGAAGAATCTACTGGTAAAAGCGAAGAGGAGCTGCGCGAAGAATACCTTATGATTGCTGAGCGACGCGTGCGCTTAGGGGTTCTTCTTGCAGAAATTGGGAAGCGAAATCAGATTTCAGTAACTAATCAAGAACTTTTAAACGCTCTCACAGTCCGAGCTCGTGAGTTCCCCGGTCAGGAAAAAGAAGTTTTCGATTTTTATCGTAATAACGAAGCAGCTCTCGCCACCTTAAGAGCTCCTATTTTTGAAAATAAAGTGATTGAGTTCATCTTGAGTCAAGGTAAGGTCACAGAAAAATCAATTACGCCAGAAGATCTAGAAAAACTTATTGCCCATGAAGAAGAAGAAATAGAAACGCAGATTTCTTCTAAGGCAAAGAAAACTAAAAAACCATCAAAGAAAAAAGATTCTTAAAAGGAGCAATCTCTTATGGAAATGTACATGAATACCTTAGTCCCTATCGTTGTTGAACAAACTGCTCGTGGAGAACGATCCTTTGATATTTTTTCACGTCTTTTAAAAGAGAGAATTATTTTTCTTAATGGACCGATTGATGATGTTGTCTCAAGTCTTGTTTGCGCTCAACTTCTTTTCTTAGAGTCAGAAAATCCTAATAAGGATATCCATCTTTATATCAATTCGCCAGGAGGTTCTGTAACTTCAGGCTTCGCCATTTATGATACGTTGAACTACATTCGTCCCGATATTTCAACTCTTTGCTTTGGTCAAGCTGCCTCGATGGGATCTTTTCTCCTCTCAGCGGGAACGAAAGGAAAGCGATATTGCTTACCCAATGGTCGTGTGATGATTCATCAACCATGGGGAGGGTTTCAAGGCCAAGCCTCTGACATTGAAATTCATGCGCGGGAAATGTTATATACGAAAGCTCGTTTGAATAAAATTTATGCGGACCACACAGGTCAATCTCTTGAAGTCATTGAAAAAGCTATGGATCGAGATAACTTTATGACGGCTGAAGCAGCCAAAGAATTTGGTCTTATTGATGAGGTTGTTTCTCATCGACCTGACTCAGCTGATGCGAGTAAAAGTGCTTAATGTATCAAAAAATCATGTTTTTATCCCTTTCATTAACTATTTTTTGGTAGATCCATGCGATTCTAAAGATAGGAAGAGAAAAAAAATTCAAAATATGATTGATCTTGCTAAGAAGAGCCAAAAGAGAATTGAAGGAGGGTATGATGTCAAAAGGTAAAAATGAAGATCCAAGAAGCCCTCTTTATTGTTCCTTCTGCGGAAAAAGTCAGCATGAAGTTCGAAAACTTATTGCTGGACCTTCGGTCTTTATTTGTGATGAATGCGTTGATTTATGCACTGATATCATCAAAGAAGAAAACAAAGGCCCTCTTGTTCGCTCTCCAGACGGAGTGGCAACGCCACAACAAATCTTTGACGTTTTAAATGATTACGTCATTGGCCAAAACAGTGCCAAAAGGGTCTTATCTGTTGCCGTGCACAACCACTATAAGCGTCTTGAGCATGGAACGCATTCGAGTGATGTTGAACTTTCAAAGTCTAATATACTGCTTGTGGGTCCAACAGGGTGTGGAAAAACCCTTCTGGCTCAGACTCTTGCACGTATCATTGATGTCCCCTTTACCATGGCTGATGCAACGACCTTAACAGAAGCGGGTTATGTGGGAGAAGATGTTGAAAATATCATTCTCAAACTTCTCCAAGCTGCAGACTATAATGTCGAAAAGGCCCAGCGTGGGATTGTTTACATTGATGAAGTAGATAAAATTTCTCGTAAGTCAGATAATCCATCCATTACACGTGATGTGTCAGGGGAAGGCGTGCAGCAGGCTCTTCTAAAAATCATGGAAGGAACTGTTGCATCTGTTCCTCCTCAAGGAGGACGTAAGCATCCTCAACAAGAATTTTTACAAGTTGATACGACAAATATCCTCTTTATTTGCGGTGGAGCCTTTGCGGGGATCGAAAAAATAATCTCTGCCCGTGGACGGGGAACGGCCATAGGTTTTGGCGCAGATGTGCGGGGACCTGAAGATCGTCGAACGGGCGAACTTTTAGAAGAACTTGAAACGGAAGATCTGTTGAAGTTTGGTCTGATCCCAGAATTTATTGGACGTTTGCCAGTTATTGCAACTCTCAATGATTTGGATGAGTCCGCTCTTATTCAAATTTTAACAGAACCAAAAAACGCTCTAATTAAGCAATATAAACGTCTTTTCAATATGGATTGTGTTGAGCTAACTTTTACAGATGGCGCTCTTAAAGCGATCGCTAAGAAGGCTATTGAAAGAAAGACAGGAGCGAGAGGGTTACGGTCTATTCTTGAGTTTACTCTTTTGAATACAATGTTTGATCTTCCGACGATGGAGAATGTAGAAGAAGTTGTCGTCAACGAAGAAGTGATCCTTAATAAGGCGGATCCCCTCTTTATTTACGGTAAAAAAGAACCTAAAAATGCGGATGGCGTCAGCGCGTAAGATAAATATCCTAAGTTTTGAATCAGTACATCTTAAGCTGTCATTCGCTCCGCTCGAAATGAAAATAACTATTTGTTTTTAAAGACGAGAATAAATTTTTTATCTAAGCTCAGGTTCTATAAAAAATATATTCAGTCTACTCTGTTCATTTAGGGAGGGGATGTCTTGATATTAGGCGTTTAGTTCCATGAGCTTACGCCCATGGAACGTTTCTAAAATCCTGGATGTAGAGGCATAGTGAAAACGATGCTAGCACAGATCACCTGAACAACAACTGCCTTGAGAGGTCGCTCTCCTCCGAGATAGAAGACGCTGCAACCCATTATAGAAGA
>JAKBAL010000127.1 GCA_021809225.1 Pseudomonadota bacterium
CTCCCAAGGAATCTTTTCAATAGCGGCTTGATCCATCAATTTGACAAGGCTTTTGGCAAGTTTGAGTGCTAAAGCCGGAGAAGACAAAACCCCTGTTTTTTTTGCATAGCCTTCAATAAGGTTTGTTAGAAGAGCGAGGCGTTTAAAGGGAGGAATAACAGGCTTTACCTCAAGTCCATCTTGGAAAGACTCTAAAAGTTCAAGGCTTTCCTCAAGATCACCTAAGGGAGACAGCTTTGGCAAAAGGGTACATTGTCCTTCTCCCTGACGCATAAAGGCATTCTTCAATTCAAGACAGGCCCGCCGCGTGGGCAGAAAAACTTCCATTTGACAAAGCAAAAAGGGATCTGCTTTTCCAACTTGCAAAAGCCCCTTCGCGAGACTTTCTAAGAAGGGATATCCTGAGGGAATGTTATAAACACCAGCCATTGCTCATCCTAATCATGCTAAAGGGAACTATAGCGAGGATTCATCGGTTAAGCAGTAGGATTCTTTTAAGACCTTAAGATATTTTCATAAGTTACTTCACAGTAAAAAGAAAAAATTGGGCTTAACCATACTCAATTGATTATAAAATAATCTATCGATGTTTTACAAATTTTGTCCTTGCCAAGTTACAGTATATTAGTGTTTCATACCCTTTGAAAAGAATGGGGGAGATACATAATTTTTTGCTTCCTCTTGTTAGATACATAGTTTTATGTTTCTTTTTAAACCATTTTTCCTTCAAAAAAGCATATGATAGTTAGTTTAACAGCTTAAAAGTAGGTAGTTCATGAGAGAAGTTCTTCCATTAACAAGCATAAGAGGGTTAGCTGCTCTTTGGGTAGTTCTTATGCATATTTATGCACCTCTTGTGGACAATACTTTTATATATTACTTTTTCAGAAACGGAGGACAAGGTGTGACCTTCTTTTTTGTATTAAGCGGATTTATTCTTTCGTATGTCTATTGTGATAAATTTCAAAAAATTAACTGGGATAAATATTGTAATTTTATCCATAATAGAATAGCAAGGGTTTATCCACTGCACTTTACTACATTACTCATTTGTCTTCTGCTTTACAAAGGAATTTCAAGCGATGAAATCTTCCAAAATCTACTATTAATTCAAGGGTGGGGAGTCTTTGGGCTTAATAAATTTAGTTGTAACACTGGTGCTTGGTCAATAAGTGTAGAGTTTTTTTTATATCTCTTCTTCCCTTTTTTTATTTATTTTATAAATAAAACAAACAAAATCACACGTTTTATTTTTCTTTTTTCTGCTTGCTTGCTATTTAATAATTTTACTTTTGAGCCACTTTTCCCTAACTTACCTTTTTTGGTTTGGGGAAATGAGGCAGATACACTATATGCCGGTAAAAAAATTTATTTTTATGGTATATATTTTTTCTTAGGGGCTCTGACTCACTTATGCTTTAAAGATATTCCAGAAGGAAAGATTTGGGACCTCGGTTGTATTATTGCATTTATTATGATAATATTATTGTTTTCTTTTAAAATATTCACTTTAGAATCTTGGTATTTTAGAGCCTCTTTCGTTCCGTACTTGATTTTAGTTATTTCTTTATGTAAAACAACCGGTTTTTTTAAAAATCTTTTTAGTCGAAAATCTTTTGTTTTTTTAGGCGAAATTTCTTTTTCAATCTATCTTACGCATGGCTTAGTACTAACGGTGATGCTATATTTTGTTCCAATATTTTCAGAACTGCCAATCTTTGGCCCATATATTTATGAAACAATAAAATTTTTAAGTATTCTAGCAATAATTCCTGTTAGTGCATTTTTTTACTATTATATCGAGAAACCAGCAAGAAAATTTTTCAGGTCCCATCTCTTAGATAGTGGAAAAAATTCTTTGAACGATCTTTCTTTAAAACCGTTTAAGCAATGAGAAAAAAATTAATATTACTCATCGTAAATGAAAATTGGGTGGAAGACTTTGAATAAAAGTTAAAAATGTGTTAATAATGTACAGAAGAGAGTAATAATTTTAGCTTAACTCTCCAAATTCATGAGACATAAGGTTTTTTGACATGGCTGAGTAATTTTTCTACACTACAATAAAAGATCAATAAAGGTAATTAACCCCAATCATAACTACAATAGCTTCTGAGCTAAGTGTCGTGTTCTTGGCCATTCCATTTAAGACACCCTTGCCATTATCTGTGATCTTATTCTTAAGGCCATAGATAGCATTTATGTTAAGTGACAAAGGTTGAGAAACTTTATAACTTACACCAGTGGCAATGCTATTTTTAATGAGAGCAAGGGCAGGTGAAAAGGAACTAAACACAACATTATCCTGTGGTATCGGTATTTTGTTGTAAGAATACCCCAGGCGTAGGATCCAGTCCTCATTAATGGAATGATTAATCCCTGTCATAATAGCAAACGTATTTTTCCATCCTAAGCCTCCGTTAGCGGGAGAGTTTCCAGTGCCTCGGCTTTGTTTCCAAAAATAGCCTTCCACATCTGCAACCAAATCAGTGCAAGGCGTTAAATGCCAGGAGGTCCCCAGGCCAGCCCGCATAGGAACCACAAACCTCTGGGTCACTAAGTCCTTATATTTTTGATATTTTTGGAAATAAATAGGGGTTGTATAGGTGGCTCCCACGGATAAAAATGAGGTAAGATCCCACAAACCTCCAATACGACCTCCCACGCCATATACAGCATCTGATTTGTTCCTTCCTCGGCTAGCCTCTCCATTAGGTAAATTCAAGTTTGTTTTTAAGACAGAGCCACCAACTATCAAACTAAGACCATAGGACTGCTTTGGTACAGGCCTCCATGACATAGAAATCGGCACCAACACAATTATAGACTCATAATTTGAGCCCCCTTTAATTGCAGGTGAAATCGGAGAAGAGTTATATCTCGTAGAGCCACCACCCCCAGAAAGCGAAATACCAAGGGAAAAATCAGACTGCATATGATAAGTCGCTCCCACTAAAGCGATAGGAGTAAATTTATCTCTATTTCTTAGGGCCTCGCCTTGAGGTGGAAGTGGAGTCCCTTCAGTAAGGTGAGCATGAGAAGCATCAACCTTTTGATTGATATAACCAACACCTGGAAAAACCGAAACCTCATTTTGTAATCTTACCACCAAAGCGGGATTAATATTATTGCCAGTGGCCTCTAAAGGTTCAGCAATACCAGCTCCTGCAAGCCCAGTGTTATTTCCTCCCGCAGTCAAAGGCAAAGCCCCATTTGCATAAGCTTCATAGCTATTGAAAACACTACAGATTAGAAACCATGAAAAAACGTGAAGCTTGCTGTGAGAAAAAATTGAGTCCTTCATTTTATATACTCTTTTTATAAATTTTCAGAAGAATCAAAATTATTCCCTAGCTCTCTAATATCTATCTTTGGGTGAATATTTCCTTTGTTGAGAGGGGAAAACATCAATTTCTTGTTCTTTAGCCTTTAGCTTTTCATAATTTTCCCAATTTCCAGCCGTTCGCGCCATTATTTTTTCTTGTTGAAATTCTTGCTGAGGGCTCAGTTGACCCTGACCTTGATTAGAGTTTTGACAAGCCGGCAAAAATGCAGAGAGAGAAACAAGAATTAAAGTTTTTTTCATTATTAGCTCCTTAAAAACACATTTTAATTTTTAAATTTCATTCGGAGATTCTAGATTCTTATGTGCGAAATCCCAGTTCACTAAATGATCTAAAAAGATCTCAACATAATCCTTGCGACGATTTTGATAATCAAGATAATAAGCATGTTCCCAAATATCACAGGTCAACAAAGCTTTTTGTCCATGAATCAGGGGCAAATCAGCATCACTCATGGAGATAATTTCAAGACCTCCCTTTTGATTCAAAACAAGCCATACCCACCCACTGCCGAATAACTTTGTTCCTTCAGCAATGAATTTCTTTTTAAAATCCTGATAACTGCCGAATTGCTTTGTTATCAATTCCAAAAGTAATCCCTTAGGAGACCCTCCTCCCTGTGGTTTCATCGATAACCAATAAAAAGTATGATTCCAGTCTTGAGCCGCATTATTAAAAACAACTTTTAAATCCGGAGTTTTAGCACTCAATTTAATAAGCTCTTCTAAGGTGACAGGAGGCAGCTTTTTTTCCTTTACAAGCGTATTTAAAGTATCCACATAGCCTTTATGATGTTTACCATAATGAAAACTGAGCGTTTTTTCAGAAATATATGGCTCAAGTGCATTTTTTTGATAAGGAAGAGGAGGAAGCGTAAAAGGAACCACGCCTGGGGATTCATTCGCTAGACTTAGCATATTGAAACACAATAGATAGGTAAAAAAGAAAGCGGCGATTCTCTTAAATATTTGCATAAGCATTTCCCTTAATTCTGGTATTTTTCCTCATACCATTTTTAAGGGAAAAAGAATAGCCCTACTCTCCCTCTTCTAACACTCTTGCTTCATCCGTCAGCATAATAGGAACACCATCACGAATGGGATAAGCTAGCTTTGCCCGTGGACTAATTAACTCTTTTTTGATGGGATCATATTTCAAAGGCCCTTTAGTAAGCGGACAAACCAGCATATCAAAGAGTTTTGAACGTAAAGAAGGTTGCTTTTTCATCATCTTACCTCTTAAGTTTCGTGAACAAAGCTTTGTAAAATCAGCCCAAATGACCTGCCTGTGTCATCTCCACGAAGGCGGGGAGACACCCAGGTGAATTTTATAAGGATCTCAGTCATAAAATTGATAGCCCTTTTCTTCTGCTCTTAAATTTTGTTCACACAACCTAATGGAGTATTGGTCTGAGCCCTCTTAAATGAGGAGAAGCCATTTCCATAAGAGCAATCATCATATCACATCTTTCAGCAAGAGATGATATTTCCAAAAGAGCTTGTTTTTCAACGGGTTTAAAAGGACAAGCCATACTCAGCGAACTGATGATAAGATCATCACTTGCATGATCAATTTCTTCCCAATTAGCTGTTATATTTTGATCATCTAAGTAGTCTTTTAAAAGATTCAAAAGTCGAGAACGATCGACAAAAGGATCAGATGCAGATTCTTCTAAATCACTTTCATATCCTTGATAATTAACTTTGGCTATTTTTACAGGTCCCTCTTCTAGAATTTCTTCTATTTCAAACCGGCAAAGACCTCCAAGGGTAATAAAAATTTGGGCGCCATCTTGAAAGTTAATAATTTTTCCCGCACAGCCTTTTTGGAAATGACCTCCTTCTGGATTGCCTTGGATAACCCCCACAAGTCTATGTCTTTGTTGAAAGGCATATTCAACCAAGTTCACTTCACTTTTTGCCTGGAGCAAAAGCGGAAGCTGGGCACGAGGCAATAAAATTGTGCTATTGGCTGCATAGAGAGGAAGACTCAAAGGAAGATCTGAAAATTTCATAGGAATACTCACTTCTGCTTTCTACTCATTATATAAGAGCTTGTCATTAACTTGGCAACTCTCCCCCATTATTTTTTAAGCGGGCTTTCAAATCCACTCATCTAAAGTAACAGGCTCAGGCACTTTAAAAAGGGCGTGAAAAGCATCCGTGATGGATGAGACAAATTGAAAATATTTCTTATGCTCAGGTTTTGCAAAATGTTGTTCAATAATAGTGTTAATAAGCTCTCTGAGGGGTGACCAATATTCATTAATATTAATAAAAATAATTTGTTTTTCATGAAGTGCTATTTGTCGCCATGTAATCAATTCGAAAACTTCATCGAGGGTTCCGAAACCCCCAGGAAGTACAAAGAAAGCGTCTGAATTCTCAAATATAAGGCGTTTTCGCATATGCATTGTCTCTACCATATGTAACTCCGTAATCTCCAAATTGGGTTTTTCAATATTACTTAGGTTCTGAGGCATGAAACCAATGACCTTTCCTCCATTACTCATCGTCGCACGAGCAAGCTCTCCCATGAGCCCTTGGGCTCCTCCTCCATAAATGAGAGTTATTTCACGCTTCGCCAGTTGTTCGCCGAGCTCTATTGCAGCTTGTTTATAGATATCGCTCACCGTATCGTAAGAGCTACAATACACGCCAATGGATTGAATTTCTTTCATTTTCTCATCCTTTCGAAAGACGATAGCCAATGTGAAGGAAAACGACTATAAAATCCATATGTTTTTATAAGGAGAATTCATGAAAAGTATTATAGCTCCCCTCCATCGTGCCGGATGGCTTTTTATTGCTCTTTTTGCTGGGGTAACACTTACCCTCATGTTATTTTCTCAAATAGGAGGAATCATTGGAATCGTATTAACGGGCTGGTGTATTTACTTTTTTCGTAATCCCCGCCGTGTCACTCCCCTGACGGAAGGTCTTGTCATCAGCCCTGCTGATGGGATTGTCACAAAAATAGAAAAAGCAACTCCTCCTAAAGAACTTAAGTGGGAAAAAAAGGCCTTAACCCGGATCAGCATTTTTTTAAATGTTTTTGATGTCCATGTTAATCGCATTCCCATAGATGGGATCATTACGAAGATTCACTATCATCCTGGAAAGTTTTTTAATGCTTCTTTGGATAAGGCAAGCCTTCATAACGAGAGAAACTCCCTCATCATCAGAACATCTTCAGGTCAAGACATTCTCGTCATCCAAATTGCAGGGCTTATTGCCCGACGAATCTTATGCGAAGTTAAGACGAATCAACAGGTAAAAGCTGGAGAAACCTATGGAATTATTCGCTTCGGCAGCCGCGTTGATCTTTATCTTCCAGAAGGAATTAACCCCCAGATCGTTGA
>JAKBAL010000128.1 GCA_021809225.1 Pseudomonadota bacterium
TGATGCGCTTTGTGAATAAATTGACCAAAGTCAAACCCATAAATTGAGCGAGCTGATCCTTTTCCTATCCCTTCAGACGTCCACGTAATAACAGCCGTCGGCTTGTGAAACTTTTCCTTCAAACGACCCGCCACAATACCAATAATTCCTTCATGCCATCCTTTATGGTCCACAACAATGGCCGAAGACTCTGGCTGAGCTTGCAAGAAAGCTTGATCAAGGGCTTCGCTTTCAAGCAAGCGACGTTCCTGATTATACGCATTAAGTTTTTGGGAAATCTCAAAAGCTTCTTCAACGCTTTCTGTGGAAAGAAGCCGAGCGCCCAAGAAAGATTCTCCCACCCGGCCTCCTGCATTAATGCGAGGACCTATCACGAAGCCTAGGTGATATGGCGTGGGGATTTCCTCAATCCCCGCACTATCAGAAAGTGCACGCAGCCCTAGATTTTTTCGCGCTGCCATAACCTTAAGCCCTTGGGCAACAAAAGTACGGTTAAGTCCCGTTAAGGGCATCACATCACAAACAGTGCCAAGGGCAACTAAATCAAGAAAATCCATAAGGTTAGGCTCTTGTTGCGTTTTGTAAAATCCAGCGTTTCGTAAAGTGCGATTCAGAGCCACAATACACAGAAAAGACACGCCAACAGCCGCTAAATGACCCAAACTTTGCGTAACATGTTCGTTTTCATCGAGTCGATTTGGATTAACGATTGCATGCGCAGGAGGTAGTTTAACTTCGGGGGCATGATGATCAAGAATTAGGACATCCATCCCTTCTGCAGCCTCTAAAGGCTCGAAAGAAGTCGTCCCACAGTCCACCGTGACCATCACCGTATAGCCTTGACTGATAAACTTTTTGATTCCGGGAATGTTGGGCCCATACCCTTCTTTTTGACGATCAGGTATATATAAAGCTATCGGCACATTGAGGGCTTTAAAAAAACGGCAAAAAAGCGCGCTTGAGGTCGCCCCATCAACATCATAATCTCCCCAAATAAGAATTTTTTCCCGTAAAGTGATGGCCTTAAAAAGCCGCTCGATGGCCTTGTCCATATCCTTTAAGCTGAGAGGATCAGGAAGATGCTGTCGTAAGGAAGGCTCAAGAAAAAGAGGAGCTCCCTCCAAATCGTGACCCCGCATGGCCAACAGGCGCGCCAGGGTGGGAGAGATCTCCAATTTTTGCATAAAAGCAAGGGCATGAGTTTCCTCGTAGTCTCTTAACAACCACCGTTTTTCCGATAAAGAGGAGCCGCAAATTTCTTTCATAAAAGCAAAGTAGCTGCTTCCTCTAAAAATTTCAAATAGGGAGTGAGGGACGAGGAATATTATTGGTCTCACACACGATTAAAAAGCTAATTTTCAAGTTTTGAATAATCATAATAAACTGGAATATAGAAGAAAAATATTTTAGTGTGTGACATCTGTCTTAACGTATTTAATAAGAAAGGAAAATGCTATATGTTCTCACCTAGTTTCGCTCTCTTTATGAGAAAATCAAAGGACAGATCTGCATGACACCCGAAGAGTTAGCCGAGCGCCATCCACGCCTTTACCACGTTACCGAGCCTGGTGCCTGGGCAAACATTGCCCAAAAAGGTCTATTATCAACGACCCACCTCCTTGATTTATTTGAGATCGAGGCCGAGCTTCGGACCAGAATCGAAACAAAACCTAGACCCACCGCCGTACCCCTAGAGCATCCGCTCCATGGTTGCGTCATCATTAATGATAATCAGCCTCTCAGTGAGAAGGCATTGGCTTGTTGTCTTGATGGAGGATTAACACCAGCGGATTGGCTTCGCATCTTAAATTCCCGTGTCTTCTTTTGGGCCAGCGAAGACGGGTTGAATCGCCTGCTCGGGGCTCGATTTAACCGCAATCGTACTCGCGAGGTCATTGTGATTGACACATTCAGCCTTGCGACAGCTCATGCTGAGCAAATAGAACTTTGCCCCATCAATTCAGGGTCAACCTTACGAAAAGCGGCCCGACGAGGGCTAAATACTTTTACCCCACTGTTAAAGTATAGCTTTAAAGACTGGAGTAAACGCCGGGGTCGTCGCGATCAAATCCTTGAAATCACAGTTCGAGATCATGTCACAGATATTGCTCATCATATGATTGATGTTTTTCAGACTAGCAGTGAAATAACATCATAGCCCTAAATTTAAGGCTCTCAACCCTTCCTTATAGGAGGGAAAGAGAAGAGAGGGAATCAGCTCTTGTAAAAGGCGTTGATTGCAGACTTTTTTTGAATCCTGGTAAAAACTACGACCCATAGGCGTCAGGTTGGCCTCTTGGTAAGGAATAAGGGGAGGAGGGTCTACCCCTAATAATTTAGCACCATAAGCCACAACATCAGCAAGGGAAGCCGGACAATTATCAGCAACATTATAAATACGACCTGGGATTGGATTTTCTTGAGAAGCCTTGAGAGTTTGGACAATATCGGCCACATGGATACGAGAAAACACCACTCCTTCTTTAAAAATACGCTGGGCTTTTCCTGCTTTTAAGTCTTCTAGCAGATTGCGTCTCGGCCCATAAATACCCGCAAGACGAAAGATGTGCACCGGCAAACCCTCTTTCTCGCCGAGAGTCAGCCATTGCTGTTCAGCTTGCAAACGAGCCCTTCCAAAAATCGTGGTTGGGTGAGTGACAGATGTTTCATCCACCCAGACACCTTGATGATCTCCGTAAACACTTGTAGAAGACAGATAGCCAATCCATTGTAAATGGGTCCAGGAAGATAAGGCTTCTTTGACAAAAGGAATTAAAGTGTCGTTGTCTCCCTGAGGAGGAATAGAGATTAAGACACCATTCGCTTTTTCAAGGGCTTTCCTCACGTCTTTAGAAAAAGCCCCTCCCCTATATAAAAGCTGGTTTTTACCTTGAGGAGAGCGAGAGGTACCCCTTTCTCCCATAAACTGGGCAACGTACCCATACCCAAAACAAAACAACACTAAAAATCCAAATCTTTATAATGCACTGGCGGCGTTAGTGCAGGAACCATATCGTTTAAAATATCTCGAAAACTCGGACGAGACTTAACACGCACATACCATAATTTAGCTGCAGAATGTTTCTCCCAGGGGACATCTCCTAAGTAATCAATGCAAGACAGATGAGCAGCCGCTGAAATATCAGCCAATGAAAACTCATTTCCTGCAAGCCATTTGCGTCGATCACACAACCAGGAGATGTATTCAAGATGGTCATGAATATTTGCATTACCAACACGAATAGCTGTTGAATCAGGACCTCCTTGACCCATTTTTCGCCGCAATACTTTTTCATAGACAAGGTTGTGAGTCACCTCACTATTGAACTTTTCATCAAACCAAGCAACGAGTCGCCTCACTTCCGCACGCTGAGTGGACACTTTTCCTAAAAAAGAGGGTTCAAAGTACACTTCCTCCACATATTCAGAGATCGAGTAAGCATTAGCGATATTTTTTCCATCATCATCCGTAAGAACAGGGGGAAGACCTTCAGGATTTAAAGATAAAAAAGAAGAGTTTGGCTCCCACGGTTTAATAACAACCAATTCAAAAGAAAGTTTTTTTTCTGCCAGCAAAATTCGAATCTTTCGCGAGAAAGGACAAAGCCAATAGTGATACAGTTTTCGCATCGATGATTATTCCTTTGATCGATTTAAACTTTATGGTATTGAATCTTAACTTCTACCATAAGGTGATCCTATGACTCTAGAGCAAATCTTACTTCTTTCTTTTATTCAAGGTATAACAGAATTTCTTCCCATTAGCTCATCAGGTCATCTCGTATTAATTCCGACTTTGTGTGGTTGGAAAGATCAAGGAATCATGATGGATGTTGCTGCCCATATTGGCACTTTAGGGTCGGTTCTTATTTACTTTTACAAAGACGTTATCTCTCTTTTTAAGGGCTTTTTTTCTGTTTTAAAAGGACAGTTTAATGATCATACTCAACTTCTTTTCAATCTTATCATTGCCACAATCCCTGTCGTTCTTTTAGGTCTTTTTTTTGAAAAAGTGGTTGGGGCTTCTTTAAGAAGCGTTACGGTTATTGCGTGGTGTGGAATTTTATTTGGGATTATTCTTTATATAGCCGATAAATATGGGCGTCTTATCGAAACGGTTCAAGATACAACTCTTAAGCGTGCTTTTATCTTTGGGCTCGCCCAATGTTTAGCTCTTGTCAATGGAGTGAGTCGTTCAGGAGCCTGCATAACGATCGGACGCTTTATGAACTATAAAAGAACAGATGCCGCCCGTTTTGCTTTTTTGATGTCAATTCCCACCATTACAGCTGCCGGAATTTTAAAAGGGTACCACCTGGTGAAAGAAGGAGATCTGTCTCTGCTCAATGATGCAGCTTTAACAATGGCTTTTTCCTTTGTTTTTGGCTTTTGTGCTATTGCTTTTATGATGCATTGGCTCCGAAGATCAACTCTCACCCCCTTTGTTATTTATCGAGTTATTTTGGGAATTTTTCTTCTTGGGGGTGTTTATAGCGGCTTTTTGAGTAACGTCCCTTGCCAATAATTACTTCACCCTAGCCCAAATGCGCCTCATGATAAAGTACATGAGAATTGTAAAAACAATAAAATAAATTAATACCATATATCCTGTTTGCTTCCGAATTTCTAGCTCAGGCTCAGCTGTCCACGACAAAAAAGAGACGACATCTTTTGCCATTTGATTAACATTAGGCTGTGCCCCATCATTATAGGTGACAAGTCCTTCGGACAAAGGAGGCGTCATGGCAATTTGTTCCCCTGGAAAAAAAGGGTTATAATGCATGCCTTCTGCGATATGAATATCTTTTGGTGGGGTTAACTCATATCCTGTAAGAAGAGCATAAACGTAGTCAGGTCCTCCAACCCGAGCTTTTGTCATCAAAGAGAGATCCGGAGGAAAGGCCCCATTATTTGCAGCACGGGCAGCCTGTTCGTTCTTGTAGGGGCCAGGTATTTTATCCGTAGGAAGAGCCGTTTTCTCAATCGAATTCCCTTCGTCATCAATGGCATCAACTTTATATTCAGCAGCAATCGCTTTAACTTCTTCCAGAGAATATCCTAGCGCTGCCAAATCCCGAAAACGAATTTGACTTAAGCTATGGCATACAGAACAAACTTCCTTGTAAATTTGAAACCCATGTTGAAGATCTGCTCTATCATAAGTCCCCAAAGGCCCTTGAAAAGACCAGATTTCATGGGGTAAAGGAGGAGAATCAGTACTATAAAGAGGAGTTATGCTTAAAAGGGATAGAGCAAAAAGAACGATCTGACTCTTAACTTTTTTTTTCTTTTTTTCTTTTAAAACAGGTTCACTTAAGCTTTTAGGCAAAGGATTTGGTTTTTCATAAAGACCGAGGAGTGGTAACGCTATAAAGAAGAAACCAAAATACAGTAAGGTCGTCATTTGCCCTAAGATTTGATTCGAAAGCCCTCCTAAATTATCATAGGTATAATCAGGAGAATGGGCTCCAACACATCCTAAAATAAAACAGTCAACGACAAATCCCCAAAAAATCCATTTATAAACTGGCCTAAAAGTGGCACTACGAATTTTAGAGGCATCCAACCAAGGAAGGAAAAAAAGAACAAAAACAGCCCCAAACATAGCAATAACCCCTAAAAGTTTATTAGGGATAGAGCGCAAAATGGCATAAAAGGGTAAAAAATACCATTCAGGAACAATATGAGGAGGCGTGACTAAAGGATTGGCTGGAATGTAATTATCAGGCTCTCCAAAAAAATTTGGATTAAAAAAAATAAAATAGGCCCAAACAAGCGCAAAGATCCCAAGCCCAAATAAATCCTTAACTGTGTAATAGGGATGAAAAGGCAAACTATCACGAGGTTCCTTTCGATCAATTCCCAAGGGGTTATTCGACCCATGTTGATGTAAGGCGACAAGATGAAGAATCACCACTCCAACAATCAAAAAGGGAAAGAGATAATGAAGGACAAAAAAACGATTGAGGGTCGGGTTATCAACAGAAAACCCTCCCCAAAGCCATTCAACGATAGTCTCTCCAAAGGGGAAAACAGAAAAAAGATTGGTGATAACAGTCGCTCCCCAATAGCTCATTTGACCCCAGGGCAGCACATAACCCATAAAAGCTGTAGCCATCATCAAAAGGAGGATGACAACACCTAACATCCATAAAAGTTCACGAGGCGATTTATAGGATCCATAATAAAGCCCACGAAACATATGGATATACACCACAATAAAGAACATCGTTGCCCCATTGGCATGCAAATAACGCATAAGCCAACCATAGTTTACATTGCGCATAATGTATTCCACGCTATCAAAGGCTAACTTCGTATCCGGTTCATAATGCATGGCAAGAAAAATTCCCGAAAGGATCATAATGACAAGGGTAATTCCTGCAAGTGAACCAAAGTTCCACCAATAATTCAAATTTCTCGGAGTGGGATACTCACGAAGTTCATGGTCAATAAAAGAAAAGAAAGGCAAGCGATAATCAATCCAGCGAACAACTTTTGTAAGTCTATCCATGGCCAACCTCACTGACACCAATACGGATGTGAGTGGCGGTTAAAAATGTATAGGAAGGAATACCTAGGTTCAAGGGAGCAGGTCCACGCCTCACCCGTCCCGACGTATCATAAAGAGAGCCATGACAAGGACAGGCCCATCTTCCATACTTGCC
>JAKBAL010000129.1 GCA_021809225.1 Pseudomonadota bacterium
TCCCAGGCGTTAGAATCGCGCCCAATGGGACATATGTTATAGATGGAATTGTAACGCTGCGAGATCTCAATCGACAATTTGGTTGGGAATTACCTGATGAGTCTGCAGCCACCTTAGCTGGTCTTATCTTGCATGAAACACGAGAAATCCCTGAAGTTGGTCAATCATTCATGATGAACGGCTTTCGAATGGATATCCTTAGACGGCTGCGACATCAAATCACACTCGTTCGCTTAACCCCTCCTTTTCCTCCGGAGAAAACGTCTTCAGAGAAAGAGCGTGAACGCCATCCTTAATCTCATCTTCTAGACATGCATATACCTTTTGATGTCGATGAACACGAGAAAGGCCTGAGAAAACATCAGCAACAAGCGTCACGCTAAAGTGACTTTCTACACCTGGCTTATAGTTTTTATGGCCAACATGTCGATGAGAGTCATCCTCAACCCTCAAATAGATAGGGGCAAACGTCTTTCGCAGTTTCTCTTCAATGTGCGTTTTGAGCGTCATTCTCTAGCCATATCTTTATCGTTGAGACGCCGTAATAATTTCCCAAAACTCATCAAGCTTTAAGCTAAGCCCTCCCACAAGAAGCCCATCCACATGAGGAAGATTTAAAAGATGAGAAGCATTGTGAACGTTTACTGAGCCACCATAAAGAGTCGGAATAAGACTGCCTCCGGTGATACGTAAAGAGAGCTCATGCTTTATTGAGCCCATTACTTCTTCTACTTGATCCAATGAGGGAGTCTGACCTGTACCTATTGCCCACAAAGGTTCATAGGCAATGAGAAGATCATGGGGTGTAAAACTTTCAGGTAAGTCAGTGGCAAGGAGGGTTGAAATGACCTGCAGAGTTTTCCCAGTCTTGCGGTCTTCCGCACTTTCTCCAACACAAAGAATGGGGCGTAGTCCTCCCTTAATAGCTGCTTTAATTTTTTGTCCAATGAGAGGAGTTTCATCATGATGATATTGTCTTCGCTCACTGTGTCCCACTATGACATATGTGCAACCCACATCAACAAGCTGTAAAACGCTTACATCTCCCGTAAAAGGGCCATTTCTTTCGGGATGACAATCTTGAGCTCCCACATCAATGGGCGAATTTTTAAGAACATCCATAGTAGAAACTAAGTAAGGATAAGCAGGACATAAGATAATATGCGGAAGGGGACGAGCCGCCTGTTGTACTCGTTTTAAAAAACCCAAAGCTAGCTTTTGTGCTTCCACTTTGGTTCCATTCATTTTCCAGTTACCAACAATGTACTGCTGCATAGTCCCTTTTCCTTAGCTAATTCCAGTTTATTTGCATAGAAGACACAGTTTTGGATAGAGTGCACTTAAAAAATATAAAATTCTACCATTTTTTCATATTCTTCTGTACACTAACAAAAAATTAATAAGGCTTATGAAAAATGGCACAAGCCACACAGGCTCAAAACATACAAGATCAGCTAAGTCAAGCAAAGCAATCAGCTTGGGTGCAGATGACTGGACAACCACAGTCTTCCCTTCATCCTATGGCAACAGCGAGTAGCCTTACTCCTCCCCCTACACTCCCTATTCAAAGTATAACAGCTTCGAAAAAATCAAATGGTAAAGGAACGGCAACGAACATGAACAAGCTTTCTTTATTTGCAGTCTCTCTAACTTTAATGCTTTCAGGGGCTCTTACTTTTTTAAGTGGTGTTTTGCTAGGGCTATGGTTTGCAGGCCCTTCCACTTCTTCTGTACCAACAAACCAAGCCTCTGCCGTGAATCTTGCTATTCCTCAGGAAGAACAACGACCTCCTGCACAGGCAAACCCTGCTCCTCAATACACACAGCCCTCAAATTATGCGAAAGCCATGGGTGTCGCGACAGGAGGGGTCATTGCGAGCGCCCCCCCTCCCGACGATGTTCCTTCCTTTCTCAAACCCCTTATGAAGGCGACTCAAAACGCTGTAGGACAACAAGTAGGAAGTAAAGTTGAACAGACAATAAGTCACGTTCCTTCTCCTTCTACTCGACACAGTGCACCTTCTTCACCTTCTTCTTTTCAGCCTAATACTCCTTCTTCTGGTGCCCCCACTTCTCCTTCTCCTTCTCCTTCTCAATCTTCAACACTACCAACGTCAAAAGTAGAGCCATCAGCGGCTTCTGAGGACAAATCTTTGTCTTCTGCTCAAACAGGGGATGGCGACTATACTGTTCAGTTAGGGGCTTATGCTGCAAAAGATAATGCTATTGCTCTTGTAAACCATTTGCAGGGACTAAGCCTCCCTTCACAGGTTGTTGAAGGCAAGTCATCAGATGGAGGTTCCCTATACCACGTCCACAGTGGACTGTATAAGGATTATAGTTTAGCGTTGGTAGCAGCTACTCAGCTTGCATCAGGGCCAATCCCCGGTGCGGTTGTAACAAAAGTAACAAAACAAAAATAAGAGTATTTTATGAGTGCAAGGATGCGATCAATTTTCAAAAAAAGCTTTTTAAAGAAATTTTCTATCTTTGTTACATTGGGTTTATCCTCATGTGCAAATTTTATTCAACCAGAGCTTTCTATTCAATCAGTCTCAATTTATACTGACCTTGATGCCAACCAAAATTCTGCGGTGGCCGTGGATCTCGTCCTCGTTTATGACGATCAACTTGTAAAAACATTTAGCAGCTTATCTGCTAGTAAGTACTTTTCTTCATCCCCGCAACTTCTTTTAGATAACCCTTCACTTGTATCTATTTGGCATTGGGAACTTGTTCCGGGTCAAACAGTTCAAGACTTCCAAGTTCAACAAAATGCAGATGCTTATGCAGGCTTTGTCTTCGCGAACTATCTAACACCTGGAGATCATCGCCTTAAGGTTGCACCCAATGGGGTTATAAAAATACTCCTGTTAAAAGATGATCTTAAAAACTTAGTTATCTACGACACACGTAACGTAACAAGCGGTACTACCATGTCCAATAAGCCAGGAATTCCACAAGGGGATTGTCAGTATGGGATAGTAGATGCCCCACAACCTTGCACACCACCAATACCACAACCTAGTCAGGTTGATACAACTCAACAGAATAACTCCGCCTGTTGCAATGCTGGATCTCAAGGGACTGCTGTTACAACTCAACCTTTAAGCCCTCTTAATACACAACAATCCTTACGGTCTCAAAATTCTTCACAATCTATGCGCCCTTTAAATGCACAACAAGCTCAGCAATCTCAAGGATCTAGAGCTCAAAATGGTCAATCCGCCTCAAAACCTTATAGTTTACGAGGTACTGTAAATTCTATTTCTCAAGGAACTCAAAATGTTGCGAACTCTATTAATCAAGCAACTGAAAATGTGGCAAATACAGCAAGCTCTCTTTCTCAGACGACCCAAAATGTGCAAAAAAACATCAATACTATTTCTCAAACACCTCAAAATATAAAGAACAGTGTGAGCGCTATAGGTCGCCCGCAGGCCCCAAAAGCAGCAGCCCCCTCTTCCAAACAATCTCCCATAAAACCGCATGCAAACAGGTGAGCAAATGACAGCATTAACGATGAATCTTATTCAATGGCATGAAGGCATGCTTCTTATGCCGCAACATTTTCAGCAAGCAGATATGCGTGTGGACCGAGCAACAACTTATTATATGTCACACGTGTTCCCTTTTTTTTGGGGGGTAGTTAGTTTAAAAATCGATAAAGGCCTGCTCACCTCTGGTATATTTCGCCCCATCGAACTGGAAGCCATTATGCCGGATGGTCTTATTGTTTTCGGTCTTCCAGAAACAACAACGCCATTGGAAGTAAGTCTCAGTTCTTTTCAAAATGATTTACAAACCTCTCCTCTCTATGTTTATTTATGCATTCCTGAGCTTGAAAATGGGGCAACAAACTTAGAAGGAAAATTTCCACGCTATTTATCTTCCCTTTCCACACGTGTTTCTGATATCAATACAGGCGAACAAGCAATTGATATTCCACGGCTCATACCCAATTTATGCTTACAAGTGGGCTTAGAAGCTCCCCCTCATTTTGTTTCATTGCCGATTGCTCAAGTTACCTATGATTCTAAAAGCTATTCTTTAACTAACTATCTTCCTCCCTTAGTTGAAATCAGTGCGGTTACAGATATAGAACAAGACTGCAGCAAACTTGTTGAACGACTGCGTCAAAAGTTAGGTTATTTACAACAAAAAGTACAAACTGTAAAAGATGTGACATCTAAAAATCCCTTTTTTATCAGGCTTGAAGCAATACGCCTTAAAATCATCGCAGGTCTTTTACCCTTTGAAGCAACTCTTGGATTTGGGAAAGTGCATCCTGTCTTTGTATATCGTGAATTATGCTCATTAGCCGGGCAAATTTCAGGAATCAAATTTGGTGAACTCCCACCTCGCTTTGAGCCTTATGACCATTTAAACATTAAAAAAAGTTTTTCCCTGATCATTGAATATATTGCCAGAGTCCTTGATGAAATTGAAGAAAGCTATTCAACTGTTTCCTTTTCGTTAACTAATCGTGTCTTTTCACTTCAACTTGAGTCTTCCTGGGTCGGAGATAGTCTTGTTTTAAGTGCTCAAGCAAGCTCCAGCATGACTATGCCTGACCTTTTAAACTGGATTAATAATTGTGTTATTGTCTCTGATAAGTATGTAACTGTTGCAAAAGATAATCGCGTTTTAGGAGCGACTCGTACGCCTGTCTCAGAAGTGCCTACTATGAACTTAATAGGTACAAGCGGGGCTCAGCTTTTCATTGTTGATGTAGATCCACGCTACATAGATCCAAAAGGTGTTTTATGTATTTTTAATGTCGCTGATAACGACATGACACGACCTGTAGATATTATCCTTTATAATCCGAAAGAAATCTTTATAAAAAACGAAAGTTAACCGAATTTTAAGAAAAATTTAGCTAAAATTTGATAAACGATATTGAGTTCAAGTTTAACAAAAAAATACCCTAGGGGTCATAATAATAAGAGGAATTAGAATTCGTGGCACGGTTTAATAAAGAAAACGAACGAGCATCTTTTATTGTTGAATGCTTTGAAGAATTTTATAGGGAACTTTTAGCACATAAACACTTAGTTTTTTCTAAACCATGGATGAAAGCCACGGATAAAAACGAATCGACACCTAATGCAACAGCTGAGTTTATCCTTACAAAACTACAATACTTTCTTGAACAACAATCTGTAAAATCACGTTATGGTGGGAATGCCTTTTCCCTCAATTATTACGAAGAAGCAAAATTTATTATGGTTGCTCTGGCGGATGAGGTTTTCTTAAATTTAGATTGGCCAGGCAAGCCTTATTGGGAAACAAATATTTTAGAAGAAAGAATTTACTCAACCCACAGTGCAGGCCAAACTTTCTTCGAAAAATTAGATTTGTTACTCTTTAACAAAGACCCTGTTCGTGTTGAAATAGGCATCATTTTTCTTAGCGCTTTAGGCTTAGGTTTTCGGGGTAAATACCGACACTTTGATGACCAAGGTGCATTAAATTCTTACAAAGTACGGCTTTTTACATTTATCAATCGAAGAGAACCTTATTTGTTTCAACAAAAAATTCATCTTTTTCCAGATACTTACGCCCACTCTCTGGAGGGAGCAGAAGCAAAAGAGCTTCCTAACTTACGAAATTGGTATTTAATATTTGCCGGAATCGGATTTACCTACCTATTGTTTTCTTTTATTATTTGGTACTTCGCAACAGCAGATATTAATAAAATAATTAATAGAATAATTTCTTATAACGAGACAGAAGAGTCGAGGACAAATGATAAGTAGTCACCTCACACAATTAAATTATTACTTCCCATGGAATCTAGTAGTATCTCTTTTACTAGCTATAATATTTTCTGTTATTGGCGTCATCATTTACAGAAGTGCTACAACCAAAGATGAAAAGGAATCTACTGTCAAACCTCAATCAACTTTATTAAATAAAATTCATCTATTTTTTGCCCGTTTTGGATATTCATCCACAGATCCTTTGAGTCAATCTTTCGCTTATGCCTTAGAACTTATGCATGATTTCATTGGCGGAACTCAATTTCGATACCAATTACCTTGGATTGTCATGTTGGGTACTTCTAACGCAGGAAAAACGACAGTTCTCCAGAATTTAGCTTTAGATAGGCCAATAGGCCGACCTAATTTTGAAACAAAGAGCCAACACAAACCCCTTTGTGATTGGTGGTTTTATAACCACGGTATCGTTTTAGATGTGGATGGAAATCTTGTCCTGAATTCCTCTCAAATAAACTCTGATGAAGATAATTGGAAACTTTTCTTAAATCTCTTAACACATTATCGCCCAAAAAGAGCTTTAGACGGCGTCATCTTAACAATCCCAGCCTCAGAACTTATTGGCAAAGACAGGCTGTCCCATGATGAAATTATGTTTCGCGCAGGATACCTTTATGGGAAACTCTGGCAAATGCAGCATATAACGGGCTTTAAGGTTCCTGTTTATATCATGATAACAAAATGCGATCTGGTACCTGGATTTCAAACCTTTTGTAAAGCAATCCCTTCTCATAATAAACATGACATGTTTGGTTGGTCCAATAGTCATCCT
>JAKBAL010000130.1 GCA_021809225.1 Pseudomonadota bacterium
AAAAAAGTCTGATACTCTAAGCGTAGCTCACAGGTGCAACCAACACCCATGAGCTACTCACCACAACAACCCTAAACAGGAGGATTATCATGGCTGAAGCCACTATACCCACATCTGACCCAATCATCAAAGCTTTTGAGTATCAACTTGATAGGCTAACGAAAGCTGCTGATGAGCTAGATATGGTTGTTTTTCGATTAGGACAAATCCACGCCGTCCTCAATCGAGGAAGTAGTAAGGAATAAGCCTTGGGGAGGCCTTACAAGGGCCATTTCCTTATAAGGCCTCTTTTAAAGAGCAGAAATGCATTTTGTTATTCTTGCAATTATAAAAAAAACATGAGATTTTTGTAAATACTTCTCCCTTTTTGAAAAGAGTGATGAGTATTTATAGATTTTTAAATCTAATCTAAGAGGAAAATTAAATGATCACTAAGTTTTTAGATCCAAAAAATGATGTGGCCTTTAAGAAAATCTTTGGCACAGAAAAAAATAAGGACATCTTAATTCATTTCCTCAACGATATGATCATTTTTAAGGAAAAATCTCCGATTAAAGAAGTGACTTTCTTAAAAACGATTCAAGATCCCGAGATCGCCGCTAAAAAAACCAGTACTGTTGATATTTTATGTAAAGATGAAAAAGGCAACAGCTACATTGTTGAAATGCAAGTTGCAAAAGAAAAGGGCTTTGAAAAAAGAGCTCAATACTATGCAGCTAAAGCCTATATTTCCCAGATGAATGCCAAAGGAGAGTATCATGCTTTAAAGGAAGTCATCTTTTTAGCTATCTCTAGTTTTATCATGTTTCCGAATAAAAACGGCTTTAAATCTGATCATGTGATTTTGGATAAAGACAATCATGACCATGATTTACAAGATTTTTCTTTCACATTTTTAGAGCTTCCAAAATTTCATAAAAAAATTGATGAACTTTCGGATATGATCGACAAATGGGCTTATTTTTTCAAAAATGCGAGAAAGACATTAGAGAAAGATTTACCCAAACTCACTGCGCATGATGAGATTATGGAACGAGCCTATGAAGAACTAAACCGTTTTTCTTGGAATGAGCAAGAGCTGCTTACTTACGAACAATCCCAAAAATATGAGTGGGATTACAATGCCATGATAGCACAAAAGCTTGATGATAAGTATGGTGAAGGGCATGAAAAAGGAAAGATAGAGGGAAAGATAGAGGGAAAGATAGAAATCGCGAAAAATCTACTAGCTCAAGGAATGGAGATCAAGGCGATTGTTAGCGTGACAGGCCTTTCTCTTCAAGATATTGAAAACCTTGTACCTTAAAAATTTGTGTGAAAGAGGAAGATCCTGTTTAGGACTTTCGTCTCCATTCATTCCAGGCCTGCATGCCCCCTTTTAAGTTGTGGGCTTTTGATATTCCACGCGCATAAGCCCTTTCGCAGGCCTTACCAGACCGATAGCCACTTCGGCAAATAAAGACGTAGCCTTTGTTCGAATCGGCGGATTCTAAAAAGCGATCCAAATCAGGACCTAAGGTCGCTAAAATGCTCCCTTCTATTTTGCCTTCAGGGCCGGTGAGTTCATAGGGTTCGCGCACATCTACCAGGATGTATTGATCTTTCTGGGCGTTCACTTCTTCGGCGGTGATTTCAAGAATTTCATTCATTTTTTCGTCTCTCACAATAAGTCAGATAAGGTGCGCATCATTGAAATAGAAATGACGGCTGTCAAGGTAATTTTCCTGACTAATACTAAACCAGGAAGAGAAATATGCTTGATAAGTTGTTGAACAATGAGGGCTGTAACCAAGATTCCGCCAGTAAGGGCCACCCATTCTCCCATCACTAAATCAATTTTTCCTTGACGCCAAGCAGAAATAGGAGCCGTAACAGCAATGGTGAGCAAACTACAAGCTATTGCATGATTAAACCTTAAGCGCGTAATTCCTGTCAACCACGCGATAATCACAAATCCCCCACCAAGCCCCGTCATTGAACTTGATAAACCAGTAAGTATTCCAGCGATGGTTGATGTTTTAAGTCGGTAGGATAAAGGGCGGTCTTCGCCCAGATCCTCCGGTTTTTGTAAAATCCACAAGCTATAGATAGCAAAAATACAGTTCACATTTAAAAGAACAGTCACCAGCCAATGGGGAGAAAGGGTTTTTAAGGGGGCTGTAAAAAAAGCTACTGTGCCTGCAAAAAAAATGAGGACAACAGCAATGGGATAAATAGTATTTTTTCGTTGAACAAACCAAGACAAAGCCGCTCCCGTGGCGAGGGCTAAAAGACTATAGGAAGTTGCTTCTTTGATATCATAGCCGCCAAAAGTCATGAAGATGGGGATGGAAATCACTCCTCCTCCTGTTCCTGCCAGGCTGAGAATAATTCCCGATGCACATCCAACAATGGTCCATAAAAGAATATGATTTTCGATTACCATGATTTTTTCCTCTAACCCGGAGCAAGGTATTTATTTCATTCATTTTTTCGTCTCTCACAATAAGTCAGATAAGGTGCGCATCATTGAAATAAAAATGACGGCTGTCAAGGTTAGCTTTCTGACGAGAACCAAATGAGGAGGAGAAATTCGCTTGATAAATTTTTGAACAATCAGGGACGCAACAACGATACCCCCGGCAAGGGCCACCCATTCTCCCCACGTTAAATCTATCTTTTCTTGTCGCCAAGCAGAAATAGGAGCTGTAATGGCAATGGTCAGCAAACTGCAGGCGATTGCTTGATCAAACTTTAGGCGCGTGATTCCGGTTAACCACGGGATAATAACAACTCCGCCGCCAAGGCCGGTCATCGTGCTTAATAAGCCTGTTATCATCCCGCCGATTGTTGCTGTTTTAAGTTGGTAGGATAAGGGACGGTTTTCCCCGGGATCTTCGGGTTTTCGAAGCATCCACAAACTATAAATGGCAAAAATACAGGTCAAATTCAAAAGGACGTTCACTAGCCAATGGGGTGAAAGGACCTTTAGGGGGGCTGAAATAAACGCAACAGTCGCAGCACAGACAATTAAAACGGCCGAAATGGGGTAAAGAGTATTTTTTCGCTGAATAAACCAAGATAATGTAGCTCCTGCGGTGAGGGCTAAAAGACCATAGGCAGAGGCTTCCTTGATGTCATAGCCTCCAAAAGCCATGAGAATGGGGATAGAAATTACTCCTCCCCCTGTTCCTGCAAGGCCAAGAATGGTGCCTGATGCGCACCCCACTACAGTCCACAAAAGAATCGGATCTTCGATCACCATGATTTTTCCTCTTAACCTCGCGTCAAAAACCGACTATGAATAAATGATGAATAAATTGGAGAGCTAACTATGTCATTGGATCAAGAAACGGTCAAACGGATTGCAAAACTTGCTCGTCTTAAGCTGAGCGACGATCGTATCATTCCTATGCAGCAAGACCTGAATCGCATTTTGGCTTTTATCGATCAACTCAATGAAGTAGACACCTCACACATTGAATCTTTAGAAGGGGAAAATATGCCTTCTATGCCTTTTCGCCACGATACGGTTAATGATGGGAATTATGTCGAAGAGATCCTTGCGAATGCTCCTGAAGTGGCCTGTAATATGTTTGTTGTCCCTAAAGTTGTGGAATAAGAAAAATGAATGATTTGATTCGTCTAACGTTAGCTGAAGCCAAAGAAGGCCTCCGTCAAAAAAAGTTTTCTTCTCTCGAGCTGACAAAAGCTTATTTAGCGTCAATGGAACGTAATAGGCATACAAATGCCTATATTCTGGAAACGCCTGAGCTCGCCCTTGAAAGAGCCAATGAGAGTGATCAACGCCTTGCAAAAGGTGACGTTCGATCTCTTGAAGGTTTACCCCTTGCCATTAAAGATCTTTTTTGTACGGAAGGTATTCAAACAACGGCGGGATCCCATATTCTTGAAGGCTTTAAGCCCCCTTATGAATCCACGGTGAGCGAGAATCTTAAAAATGCTGGTGCCGTTTCTCTTGGAAAAACAAATTTGGATGAATTTGCCATGGGATCAGCCAATATTACCAGTTATTATGGGAACGTTATTAATCCTTGGAAACGAGCCGATGGAAAAGACTTAACGCCGGGCGGGTCTTCAGGGGGATCAGCAGCTGTTGTTGCAGGAGGGCTTGCTTTGGCGGCTACTGGCACAGATACGGGAGGATCCATTCGTCAACCAGCCGCTTTTAGTGGTATTGTGGGGATAAAACCAACTTATGGGCGATGCTCAAGGTGGGGAATTGTAGCCTATGCTTCTTCCCTTGATCAAGCAGGCCCCATGACTCGGGATGTGCGAGATGCTGCTCTTCTGTTAGAGGTGATGGCTGGACACGATCCAAAAGATTCAACTTCAGTGGCCCTTGAAGTGCCGTCCTTTGAAAAGGCGTTGATTCAAGGTGTAAAAGGTCTTCGGGTTGGAATTCCAAAAGAATATCGTCTTGAGGGAATGGATGAAGATACGTTAAAACTCTGGGAAAAAGGGGCAAAGTGGCTTCAAGAAGCCGGCGCTGAAATTGTGGAGATTAGCCTTCCTCATACAAAATATAGCCTTGCGACATACTATGTCCTTGCTCCAGCTGAAGCCTCCTCCAACTTGGCTCGCTATGATGGGGTGCGCTATGGTCTTCGTGTTTCAGGAAAAACTCTTGATGAGCTTTACGAAAATACGCGCAGCGAAGGGTTTGGAACTGAAGTCCAACGTCGTGTTCTTATCGGAACTTACGTCCTTTCAGCAGGCTATTATGATGCTTACTACCTTAAAGCTCATAAAGTCCGACGGCTGATCACCCACGACTTCGAGACTGCTTTTCAAAACGTTGATGTGATCTTGACGCCTACGACGCCCACAGCAGCCTTTGCTTTGGACGAAAAGCCAACAGATCCCGTTGTGATGTATTTGAATGATGTTCTGACCGTACCCGCAAACCTTGCTGGTCTTCCGGGTATATCCATTCCCGCGGGGCTTTCAAAAGAGGGTCTTCCTTTAGGGCTTCAGTTGATTGGCCCTGCCTTTGATGAAAATGTTCTTTTTCGAGCGGGTCGTGTTCTTGAAGAGGCGGCTGCTTTTAAATCCTTTTTAGAAAGATAAGGTTTTTTGATGACGAATAGATATTTATATGAAGGGACCACGGGTCCATGGGAGCTTGTCATAGGTCTTGAGGTCCACGCCCAGATCGTTTCAAACTCAAAGCTCTTCTCAGGCGCTGCAACACTCTTTGGTGCTGAGCCGAATACCCAAGTCTCTTTTGTGGACGCAGCCATGCCCGGTATGCTTCCCGTTATCAATGAATTCTGTGTCGAACAGGCCGTTAAAACAGGTCTGGGAATCAATGGGAAAATTAATCTTATCTCTATTTTTGATCGGAAAAACTATTTTTATGCTGACCTTCCTGCAGGTTATCAAATTTCTCAATTTATGCACCCCATTGTGGGGGAAGGGCATTTAGATATTGAACTTGAAGATGGTACCGTGCGCCGCATTGGCATTACGCGCCTTCACCTCGAGCAAGATGCGGGAAAAAGCATTCATGATCAACATCCTGAAAAGTCTTACATTGATCTGAATCGCTCTGGCGTAGCGTTGATGGAAATTGTTTCTGAGCCGGATTTACGAAGTGCGGAAGAAGCATCAGCTTACGTGCATAAACTTCGTTCTATTGTTAGATGTCTTGGGACGTGCGATGGGAACATGGATCAAGGGAGCATGCGTGTCGATGTGAATGTTTCCGTTCGGAAAGCAGGAGAGCCTTTTGGAACCCGGGCGGAGATTAAAAACGTCAATTCGATCAAGTTCTTAGCACAAGCCATTGACCATGAAGCGATACGACAAATCGCGATTCTTGAAGATGGAGGCGAGATCCTTCAAGAAACTCGCCTTTTCGATTCTACTCGGGGAATTACGAGGTCCATGCGGAGCAAGGAGCACGCCCACGACTATCGCTATTTTCCTGATCCGGATTTACCACCTCTTATGTTGGACGCGGCTTGGGTTGAAGAAATTCGTCGAAGCCTGCCCGAACTACCGGACGCCACAAAAGAACGGCTTATGAAAGACTATGAACTTTCTCCCTATGATGCCTCCCTTCTGATTTCTGAGAAGGAAACAGTTATCTACTTTGAGGAAGGCCTTAAGTCCCTTAAACCTTTGAATGCAAAGACAGCCAAACTTTTAGCCAATTGGCTGGTGGGAGATCTTTTTGGAGCTTTGAATCGAGAGGGAAAAACTATTGAAGATTGCCCCGTTTCCCCTGCCCATCTGGCAAGCCTTATCAATCAAATTCAAGAAGGAATCATTTCAGGAAAAATTGCCAAGGAAGTCTTCACTTTGATGTGGGAGTCGGGAAAAGATGCGCCAAGCTTAATTGAAGAACATGGATTAAAACAAGTTTCCGATGACGGCGCGATTCTTGTTATTATTGATAAAATTCTGGAAGAAAACATGGGAATGGTGGAAGAATACAAGAGCGGTAAAGAAAAGCTTTTTGGTTTTTTCGTAGGTCAAGTCATGAAAGCCATGGCGGGTAAAGCGAATCCAGAAC
>JAKBAL010000131.1 GCA_021809225.1 Pseudomonadota bacterium
AAGCTGAACTTGTCTCTGGCTATAATGTTGAATACTCTTCGATGTCCTTTGCTCTTTTTTTCTTAGGCGAATATGCCAATATGATTTTGATGAGTGCAATGGGGAGCATTCTTTTTCTTGGAGGATGGCTCCCGCCTTTTTCTATGGTACCTTTCACCTGGGTACCTGGAATTGTGTGGTTTGCTTTAAAAATATCTTTGTTTCTTTTCGTCTTTTTGTGGGTTCGAGCGACCTTTCCCCGGTATCGATACGATCAATTGATGCGTTTAGGATGGAAAGTCTTCCTGCCCTTTTCCTTTGCTTGGGTGGTTCTTACGGCAAGCTTTTTATTAACTTTCAACATATTGCCAGGATAATAAGGGTATGACTAGACTCACGGGCTCTTTTTTAAGAATTCTAAAAACTTTTTCTTTGGCAGAGCTTTGGGTGGGAATGTTGCTTACTCTTAAGTATATGTTTTTAAAAAAGAAAGTAACGATAGCGTATCCTTTTGAAAAGGGCCCACTCTCTCCTCGTTTTCGGGGAGAGCATGCGTTGAGACGGTATGCGAATGGGGAAGAAAGATGTATTGCTTGCAAATTATGTGAAGCTATTTGTCCCGCTCAAGCTATTACAATTGAAGCAGAAGAAAGGGCAGATGGGAGCCGTCGGACAACACGATATGATATTGATATGACAAAATGTATTTATTGTGGCCTCTGTGAGGAAGCGTGTCCTGTGGATGCTATTGTCGAAGGTCCTAATTTTGAATTCTCAACTGAAACAAGGGAAGAACTTTTTTATGACAAGGATAAACTTCTTTCCAATGGAGATCGATGGGAGATTGAAATTGCGGCTCGCCTTGAGCGTGATGTGCTTCATCAATAGGAGAGAAAAATGATTAACGTGACAGCTATTTTGTTTTATGTATTCGCTGGCGTTCTTTTAAGCTCAGCTATGATGGTTGTAACGATACGCAACACAGTTTATGCAGTTTTGTTTCTTATTCTGGCTTTTTTTAATGCAGCCGGCCTTTTTATTTTAGTGCATGCTGAATTTTTAGCCTTGATGTTGGTCGTTGTTTATGTGGGAGCGGTAGCGGTTCTTTTTCTCTTTGTTGTGATGATGCTGAATGTCGAATTATCCCATCTTCGTGAAACGGTGAAAAGTTATTTCCTGATCGGGAGCTTTGTAGGAGGGATTCTAGCCATTGAACTTATCCTCGTCATGGTGACATGGAATACGTCAACAGAAGCTTTTAATTTAACCTCAGCTCCTTCTGCTTTTTATGGTAATGTGTCAAATACCAAAGCTTTAGGATACCTGTTGTATACACACTATGCTCTTATTTTCCAAGGAGCGGGCCTTATTCTGCTGATCGCTATGATGGGAGCTATTGTCTTAACCTTGCGTCATCGAGAAGGAGTTAAAAAGCAAAATGTTGCAAGTCAACTTGCACGTCATGCGAAAGAAAGCGTTGAGCTTGTGGACATTCCCAGTGGTTCTGGGATTTAAGGAGCGGAGAGAAGAATGATGATAAGCCTTGATCACTATCTTGCTGTTGCCGCTCTTCTTTTTACAATTGGTGGGGTGGGTGTCTTTCTGAATCGTCGAAATGTGATCGTCATTTTGATGTCTATTGAACTTATGCTGTTAGCGGTTAATCTTAATTTTGTTGCTTTCTCGCAGTCTCTTGGTGATCTTGTGGGGCAGGTATTTACCCTCTTTATTCTGACGGTTGCTGCTGCAGAATCTGCAATTGGCCTTGCCATTCTTGTCGTTTATTTTCGTAATCGAGGGGATATTTATGTTGATGATATTACCGTGATGAAGGGTTAAGCATGAATATCATAGGTATTTTAATCGTCTTTCTTCCCTTACTGGGATTTGTTTTAGCCGGAGTCTTGGGAGAAAAATTTGGAGATCGTTTTTCTCAACTAGGGACATGTGGGTTGATGGGTCTTTCGACGGTTTTTGCAGCTTATCTCTTTCTGCAAATGGGTCTTCAAGAAAAAACCATGCTCATCCCTTTCTTTACCTGGATTCAGGTGGAATTTTTTGAAGTAAGTTGGGGGCTTCAGTTGGATAGCCTTAGCTTGGTGATGATGGCGGTGGTGACCCTTGTTTCCTTTATGGTCCATGTGTATTCGATAGGATATATGAAGGGAGATCCCGGAATTCCACGATTTATGGCATATTTAAGCCTTTTTACTTTCTTTATGCTCACTCTCGTGACGGCCCCTAATTTTCTTCAAATGTTTTTTGGCTGGGAAGGGGTTGGATTGTGCTCCTACCTTTTAATTGGGTATTGGTATGATCGAGAAAAAGCCAATGCTGCGGCTATTAAAGCTTTTCTGGTGAATCGTATAGGAGATATAGGTTTTATCCTTGGTGTGCTAACGATTTTTGTGCTCTTCGGAACGCTTGATTTTGAAAGCATTTTTATACTTATGGAAGAGCATGAAAATGATAATTTTCTTTTTCTGAGTGGACAATATCATGGACTCACACTCGCTTCTTTTCTCCTCTTTATTGGAGCAATGGGAAAGTCTGCACAAATTGGATTTCATACATGGCTTCCCGATGCCATGGAGGGACCCACCCCTGTTTCTGCTCTTATTCATGCCGCGACGATGGTAACAGCAGGTGTTTTTATGGTTGTGCGTCTTTCTCCTTTATTAGAGTATGCTCCTATGGCAAGAGAGTTTATCGCTTTAATTGGTGCTGCAACGGCCCTTATGGCGGCAACGATTGCCTGTGTTCAAAATGATATTAAACGAATTATTGCCTATTCTACGTGCAGTCAGCTGGGATATATGTTTATGGCGGCTGGCCTTTCAGGCTATAGTGCATCGATGTTTCATCTCACAACACACGCCTTTTTTAAGGCCCTGCTCTTTTTAGGAGCAGGAGCCGTTATTCATGCGATGTCAGATGAACAAAACATTCAAAAAATGGGGGGCATTTGGAAATACATTCCCGTCACCTATGCGGTCATGTGGATAGGAAGTTTGGCATTGTCAGGGATTCCCTTTTTTGCGGGATATTATTCAAAGGATATGATTATTGAAGTGGATTGGGTTTCTTTTCTGACGGTCGGGAAGTTAGCGTTTGTCCTCGGCATTGCAGCTGCCATCCTGACTGCTTTTTATTCTTGGCGTCTTCTTTTGCTTGTATTTCATGGAAAACCTCGAGCGGATGAAGTGGTGATGAGCCATATTCATGAGTCTCCTCTTATCATGTTGATTCCTTTGGTTGTGCTGGCCATAGGATCCATTTTTTCAGGGAATGTTTTATATGAGTTGTTTGTGGGAGAAGAAACTTCCTTTTGGGGGTCAGCGATTTTTGTGTTGCCTGAAGATGAAGTCATTAAGGCTGCGCATCACGTTTATGGGTGGGTTCATTGGTCTTCAACGATAGCAGCCTGTTGTGGCGTGGCTCTGGCTTATCTTCTTTATGTAGCGGCAAAAAGTTGGCCGCAAAAACTCTCATTCACTTTTAGGGGGATTTATACGTTTCTTTATCAAAAGTGGTATTTTGATGAACTCTATGAATATCTTTTTGTTAAACCTTCTCTTAAGCTTGCTAAAATTCTATGGGAAGAAGGGGATCAAGAAGTGATAGATGGGTTGGGTCCTAATGGGATTGCCTCCTTGTCAGTTGCTTGTGGAGGTGTTTTATGTCGCCTGCAAACAGGCTACGTCTATCATTATGCCTTTGCGATGATAATTGGCCTCGTACTGATGGTGGCTTGGTATGTGTGGTTGTAGAAAAAATGGAGCTGCGCTTTTTACCATCTATCAGTTTATCGGGCGCTCTTACAAAATTTTGTTTATGAAACCTAGAAAAATAATAAGGACAGCCATGCGAAGCTTTCAGATCTTTTTAGGAATTTTAGCCGTTCTCTTGCCTTCATTCTCTTGGGCAGACCATCCACGGCCATGGCAAATGTATTATCAAAGTCCAGTCACACCCGTGATGGAGCATCTGTATGATTTTCATCTTACTTTGCTCGTGATTGAAGGGGCGATTATTTTTCTTGTTGCAGTTCTTTTAATTTATGTGATCGTGCGTTTTCGCGCATCAAGGAATACAGCTCCGTCAAAGGTAGCTCATAATACCCTCCTTGAAGTGATATGGACGGCAATTCCGGTTCTTGTTCTTGTTTTTATTGCATTCCCCTCATTTAAGATTCTCTACATGATGGATGTGACACCTAAGGCTGATTTGACGATTAAAGCCATTGGTAATCAATGGTATTGGACCTATGAATATCCAGACCATAATATTCACTTTGATAGTAATATCATTCCGGATGATCAACTTAAGCCTGGTCAAAGTCGGTTGTTTGAGGTTGATAATCGGGTTATTGTTCCAACTCATACGAATATTCGGGTGATTACCACTTCTTCTGATGTTATTCATAGCTGGGCGATTCCAGCTTTTGGTGTTAAACGAGATAGTGTTCCTGGAAGATTGAATGAAACATGGTTTAATGTGAACAAAGAAGGAGTTTATTATGGCCAATGTTCAGAGCTTTGTGGGGTGAAGCATGGCTTTATGCCTATTGTGGTAGAGGCTGTTTCTCAAGCAGAATTTGACAAATGGCTGGCGTCTCAAAAAAATCCCACTCAAGCCCCTCATGCAGGATAAGAAATCGATGTCATACGCACTCACAGCTGATCATGCCCATGACGATCATCACCCCACAGGGTGGAGACGGTGGGTTCTATCGACCAATCATAAAGACATTGGGACGATGTATATTATTTTTGGGGCCTTTGGAGCTTTTTTTGGCGCCACACTTTCTCTTTTGATACGCCTACAATTGGCTCATCCTCATGGCACGCTTTTGTCTGGTAATGAATATCAAATTTATAACGTGGTGATTACAGCTCACGGATTATTGATGATTTTTTTCTTTGTGATGCCCGTTCTTATCGGTGGATTTGGAAACTGGTTTATCCCTTTAATGATTGGGGCTCCAGATATGGCCTTTCCGCGCCTCAATAATATTAGCTTTTGGCTTTTAATTCCAGCGATCATTCTTTTAACGCTTTCTATTGTGGTTGGATCAGGAGCGGGGACGGGGTGGACCTTTTATCCTCCCTTAAGTAGCATAGGCCAACCCGATGCAGCCGTTGATTTTATGTTAGTCAGTCTTCATTTGGCAGGAGCGTCCTCTATTTTAGGAGCCATTAATTTTATTACAACCATCTTCAATATGCGGGCTCCTGGAATGACGATGCATAAAGCTCCTCTCTTTGTCTGGGGAATCTTGGTCACAGCTTTCCTCCTTCTTTTGGCGGTTCCTGTGTTAGCGGGGGCTATTACCATGTTGTTGACAGACCGTGGTTTTGGGACAAGCTTTTTTGAACCAGCTGGAGGAGGGGACCCCCTTCTCTTTCAGCACCTCTTTTGGTTTTTTGGTCACCCTGAAGTGTATATCATGATTTTGCCTGCCTTTGGCATTATAAGCCAAGTGATTTCTACCTTTGCCCGGAAAGCTGTCTTTGGATATTTAGGGATGGCCTATGCCATGGTTTCCATAGGTGTTATTGGCTTTGTTGTGTGGGCACATCATATGTTTGCTGTAGGGCTGGATGTTAACGCCAATGCTTATTTTACAGCGGCAACTCTTATTATTGCCGTTCCAACAGGAATCAAGATTTTTAGTTGGATTGCCACTATGTGGGGAGGATCTCTTACTTTTGAAACGCCCATGCTTTACGCCATTGGATTCGTTATTCTTTTTGTCATTGGCGGCGTAACAGGGGTGACTCTTGCCAATGCGGGGGTAGATATTTCCCTTCATGATACTTATTTTGTCGTTGCCCATTTTCATTATGTTCTTTCGATGGGTGCCCTTTTTGGTATTTTTGCCGGTTTTTATTATTGGTTTCCGAAAATGACGGGAAAAATGATCCCTAACTGGATGGGAAATATTCATTTTTGGTTGACGTTTATTGGGGTCAACATCATCTTCTTCCCCATGCACTTTTTAGGTCTTGCAGGGATGCCGCGACGAATTCCTGATTATCCTGATGCGTATTCAGGATGGAATATGGTGGCGTCGATAGGGTCTGTTTTGACCTTTTCAGCAGGCCTTTATTTCATTTACATTGTTTTCTATGCCTTTAAATGGGGGAAAAAAGCGCCTGCCAATCCCTGGGGAGAGGGGGCCACGACATTAGAATGGACGCTTGCTTCTCCGCCACCCTTTCATACCTTTGAAACCCAGCCTCACATAACATAAAAACGATGGAAACTGTTCTTCTTCATTCATCTCTTGAATCTTTTGCGACAGCAGATGACTATTGGCAATTGCTCAAACCACGAGTGATGGCATTAGTTGTTTTTACAGGAGTTGCGGGACTTTTGCTCGCTCCTGGGCCCATTCATCCTGTCATTGCTTTAGCGTCGATCCTTTGCCTTGCTGTGGGAAGTGGAGCTGCCGGGGCGCTCAACATGTGGTACGAGCGAGATATTGATGCTCTCATGGACCGAACAAAAGCACGACCG
>JAKBAL010000132.1 GCA_021809225.1 Pseudomonadota bacterium
AAAGACATTAAAATTGACCTGAAGAAAATTGAAGAGCGTATCCTCGAATTCCCTATTGCAGAAGGGGATTATGCCTTTATTCGGGGTATTCCTGGAAAAGTACTCTACTTATCTCGCCACCTTCATAGTCCTGCAGATGAGGAAGAAGATCCTACGACCAGAGGAAATTTAGAATGCTATGATTTTACAATGAAAAAGGAAGAAACACTCATCCCCAAAATTTCTTTTTATTCTCTTTCAGGGGATTCTCAGTGGCTTTGTTACTATGGAGCTAAACGGTTGAGAGTCGTTAAAGCAGGGGAAAAACCTCAAGATAATGATTCTTCTTATCGTAAAGGTGGCTGGATTGAGTTGAATCGAGTTAAGGTTTCTGTCAATCCACCTCAAGAATGGGTGCAGATTTTTGATGAAGTGTGGCGTCTACAAAAGGACTTTTTTTGGACGGAAGATATGTCAAAAGTGGATTGGCAAGGTATTTATAAACGGTACCGTCCCCTTTTAGATCGCCTCGCAACACGCGGGGAGCTCACGGATCTTATTGCAGAAATGCATGGCGAGTTGGGGACGTCTCATGCCTATGTTTTTGGCGGAGATTTACGTTATCCTCCCCAGTATCCTCTCGGAGACTTAGGCGCAGATCTTACGTATGACAAGGTTGAGAAAGCGTATCGTATTTCTAACATTGCAAAGGGAGACTTGTGGAGGCCTTCTCAAACGTCTCCATTGACGTCTCCTGGGTTGGGGATTCGTGAGGGAGATGTGTTGCTAGCCATTAATGGTCAAAAATTAGATGAGAGTACATCTCCTGAAAAATTGCTTGTTAATCAAGCGGGTAATGTTGTCTCCCTGTTGATAAAAGGAGAGAAGAAAAAACCGCAAGATGTTTTTGTAACGACGTTAATTTCGCAGACCCCAGCACGCTATCGGGATTGGGTTGAAAAAAACAGAGCGTACGTGCATGAGAAAACTAAGGGTCGTGTGGGGTATATTCACGTTCCTGATATGAAATCTCAGGGATTTGCCGAATTTCATCGAGGCTTTTTAGCAGAATTGAATAGAGACGGCCTTGTGGTAGATATTCGCTACAATGGAGGGGGAAACGTGTCATCTCTTCTTCTAGAAAAGCTTAGTCGAAAACGTTTAGGGTATGATCAGAGTCGTTGGTGGGGAGCTATGCCTTATCCTTTTGAGTCCCCCATGGGGCCTATGGTTGCATTGATTAATGAGTATGCTGGATCAGATGGAGATATTTTCTCTCATAGCTTTAAAATGCTTAAACTGGGGCCTCTCATTGGCAAGAGAACGTGGGGTGGAGTGATTGGAATGTGGCTTCGCCATGGTCTCGTAGACGGAGGTTCAACGACACAACCAGAATTTTCTTTTTGGTTCCATGATGTAGGCTGGGGTGTTGAAAACTATGGGGTAGATCCTGACATTGAAGTTGAAATTACCCCTCAAGAGTATGAGAAAGGTGTTGATCCTCAGCTTGATCGTGGAATTGAGGAAGTCCTCACTATTTTGAAAGCTTCTCCTGCTCTAAAGCCGTTTACAACAGAGCGGCCAAACCTATCGCCCCCTAAACTTGAGGACGCATAGAGAGATTTATTAGAGAATTTCTAATGCGTTATCAAAAACAAGTTTGCGAGCTAGAGAAGGTAATGTGTCGTTGTTCTCGTCATCTGTATGGAGGCGGCGATCTAATTCTTTTTGAGCGTTCATTTTCCAAAAAGCCTGCTTATAGCCACTGAACATTGTTCGATCAATGAGGGATGGCCCTCTTCTAAAATGAAGGAGATTAATTGCGATCCGTTGATCGGGTGTACAAATCTCTTGAGCTTCTTCAACGCTAAGGTCTGAATGAATGAGACGGGGTTGTTCACCTTCGACGTCTTCGAGAATAACACAAGCATTTCTCCCCATATGGCAGGTTTGAGTCATTGTCACAAGAGGGTCGCTTTCTTCATTAGTATCTTTTTGTGTGAGATGATGTAAGTGCACAGCGTAATATTTTTGTAAGTGAATAATAACTTTAAATTGGCTTTCATCAAGTAAGTTCACATTCATACGCTTTGTAATGCCCCTGTAGGCAATTGGACATAAGCCTCTCAAAGCTCTATCTAAGTTTGTTTCTAATATATAATGGCCATTAGAGTCTTTAGTGAGGACTTCATCATCCCACTTCCAGAGTTTTTCGTCATAATAAATGGTTTTTCCGTCGAAAAGTGTTTTTGTTAAATGGGACTTAACAGGATCAGAAACGGCTGCAAGAATTAGTTTCCGCGCATCGTGCGAGGGAACAGGATAAGACAAAGCCGCGAAAGTACTTCGTGCATCTGAAAAAGTACTTTTTTCTCGTGTGATTGGACTTTTCTTTTGTGGAGGTGAAACAGAACGTGAGTGTTCTTCTGAAGCTTTTCTCTTTTTGTTTGCACTTGGAGGTTTTTGGTTTTCTTTGTCATTCTCTTCACGAGCCATTTTTTTAGCCAGACGAGAAGGATTTTTTCGAGGAGCAGTCACATTTTTCCCTGCAATTCCTTCATTTAAAGAAAAAACACACGCAAAAGCGACTAATACTAAAATTCGTAACAACACCTTGGAACCATCATCAATAGATTAATAACCCTATGGATATGGGCTTTAAGAAGATGATTCACAATAATAATTTTTGAGTAAAAGATATGTTGAATATAGATACAAAAAAATAAAAATTTAAATAAAATTTAATTTATATTTTAAATCATTTTTATCATTTTAATTGAAAAGAAATGGAAATGGTTTTTTGAAGGGAACCTTGCGTAAATCTCCAAGATTGGACAGCTTCTAAGGCGGCGTCATCCAACCGAGCATGGCTCGAGCTTTTATGAAGAGTTGCAGCCAGTACATGACCTTCTGCATTGGTTTTGATTTTAATGGCTACAATTCCTTCTTGGCCGCGTTTGCGGCAGATCCAAGGATAGGAAGGCAGAGGACAATAAGCTACTCTTTGCGATGAGTGGGTTAATAAAGCATTGGAAATGACAGATTTTCGCTGGCTCTCTTTCTTCTTGATCTCGTGAAGAGAAGGACCACGAGGATAAAGAGCGTCAGCAATGTTAAAATGAGCAGTCTTTTTCTTAGATGAGGGAGCTGCGGAAGCCTTCAACGTTTTTGCTTCCTCTTTAACGGATTTGCTTGAACTTTTGTGCTCTTTTTTTGCGGAAGAATATGAAGGAGGAAGGGAGGGCTCTAAGGGGGATTCTTCTAAGGAGCTTTGCCAAATAATGCTAATGGCATGCCTATCGGTTGCAGGTGACTTTAAAAACTGAGGAATGAGAAAGATAGCAAAGGCTCCATGAAGGCCAAAGGAAAAAAAGATTGCAAAAAAAAGAGAACGATCTCTCATAGTTTTGTCTCTAATCCTATGTAAAACGCTCGCCCGCGTGTTCCATATCCGAACAGTTCTTCATAGCGTTTATTGGTAAGGTTCTCAATACGTCCAAAAAGAGAAATAGAATCGATAATGTCGTAAGCTCCTCCCACATGGATGATCCCATAAGGAGCCAGCTTGCGTTTCGTGACGCTATCTTTTTGCGCGGAAACCCCATAGCCTTGAATAAAGAAAGAAAGTTTGGGTTGTGCTTGCCAATAAAGGCCCCCAGCTCCTTTAAAAGTTGGGATAAGAGGTGATTCTTTATCACCCGGAAAATCGCGGGCATGGGTTAATGTAAACGCGGAATTGAATTCAAGATTTTGGATTAGCTTTAAGGAAATAGCAATTTCAAGACCCCGGGTTTTCCTTTTTGCTCCATTGACTCTTTGCCATTTGGTCGGGGCAACCTGGCGTGAGAGAGTGATTTTATCAATGTGCGTTAAAAATCCAGTAAGACTGACTTTGGCTTTGTTTTCTAAAAATAGTTGGTCAATGCCAATCTCAAAGCTATGGCTTTTTTCAGGCTTTAGATCAGGGTTAGGAACTTGCCAAACACCCTCTTGAAAAAGATCAGACAAAAAGGGTGGCTTAAAGTTTGTTCCAACACTTGTGCGAAAAAGGGTAGTCGGTGTTAATTTTTGATCAACGCCGATATTAAACGTTATTTTGTTTCCTATGAACTGATATCGATCGACGCGAATACCTCCCTTGATAGCTGTTGAATCGAAAGGTTTAAAAGTATGGATAAGGTAAATTCCGCCGTGAGAGCGTTTGTGAAGCTGCTTATCCTTGGCTCTTTCTTGTCCGGCTTCTAAGCCTCCCATAAGGGTATTTTGAGAATTAAGCTTAATCTCAGAGTTATAAAAAAGGACAGGATGCTCGCCGAGAGTTGCATTATGATCAGAAGGCATTTGTGTGCTCCGTTGGAAACGAGAGTAAGCAACTTTTAAAGAATGATCTATCGTGTCACTGCCCCATTTGTTTTCAAAGCTGGCAAGAAGAGTTTGAATATGCGTAAAGTTCTTGCTAATAAAGGGTAGGCATACTTTTTTTTCAGGGATCGACCGAGGTTCGTCAAACTGTACCTTACCGTTTATGTACCGGATAAGACCTTCTATCTCCCAATTGTCCGTAAGAGCATATCCAATACGGGATGAAAAAGTGCCATTTTTGTAGTGATCACTTTGACGATTTCCATGGAGACGATTTGTAAAACTAGCGGGTCCTCTTTTAAACCCGGCAGCTGTGAGAGAAAATTGAAGAGGGCCTTCTTCCCCTTGAGCAGTTGTTGTTCCATAAAGTGTGCGGAAACTCCCTCCTTCTGCTGTTGCATTTAAGGAGGGCTTTCCTTGTCCTTTTTTAGGAATAAGTTGAACAACTCCGCCTAAAGCTCCTGGACCATAAGCAAGGCTTTGCGGACCAGGAAGAACTTCCACTTGCTGAAGATCAGCATTTAAATAATCCGTAAGATCAACATTTCCCCCTGTAGCGGGGTTATTGAGATAAATTCCATCGACTAAGACCAAGTTCTGAGAAGAACGTGCCCCTCTGATGGAAAAATCTGTCAGGCGCCCAGGGGTTCCACTGGAATTAAGGATAATACTGGGAACATAGGTCAGAGCGTCTTTAAGGAAGATTTCTTGATAATTATCAATGGTTGTATCGGAAATGATGGTTTCGTAACTTCCCGTTCCAGTAGTAGGTAAGGAGAGGGAAGTGGCGGTGACTTCGTAAACGGCCTCAGCCCTAAGAGGAGAGATAAAAATGTGCATTAATACGCACAATAGATTTAAAATACGCATCGGTAGAGAACAAGGTATCTTCAAGATCAATGAGTAGAGGTCTAGCTGAGCTAAACGTAATTGATTAGAATCATTACAAAGGTATAAATGTAGTGGTAGTGAACAAAAGGACACACGGTCTCCATATCAAGTGTTGACAATTGCTTGTCATCACCACTGACGGAAAGCCGTGACTTTTGACGCACCCCGCGCAAAAGATTGGTGACTTGTTATGGTAGGTCTCCTGACTCGGGCCTCATAGCCTCATTCTCCCCCTTCCCGAAGTTAACCTTCAGTGGGTATGTGGAGCTGGCTCTTCCCTTACAGTTACGGGGGTAGTCACGGACTTTCACCGTGTTCCCTCTTTGGCATATAGCGCCATAACTTTCTTAGGCATAGAATCTTTTAAGGAGAACGTCAAGATTGCACATTTTTCTTTCTAGCAATTTATTTGACGTATGGTGGAAAAAAGGATAATAGAAAATAAGCTACCTTTTCTAAAAAGATTCCAAGCATAATGCTTAATAAATGTATTGATTAAGCTATAGAAAAGGCAAAAATACATACTTAGTGTCTGTTTTTCCTTGTTTGTGATAACGTACATAAGGAAAGGAGAAACTATGTCTATGTGGCCCGATGTTACAGAGTTAAGAGATTTTTATTCGACACGTCTTGGACATGTGGCTCGGCGAATGATTCGGCGAAAAATTCGTGAGTTTTGGCCGACGGCGAAGGGGTTTAATATGATGGGGCTCGGTTACCCCACCCCTTTTTTAAGATATTACCGAGAAGAAGCGCAACGTCTTGTCGCATTCATGCCGGCAGAACAAGGAGCGCTTTCGTGGGCGCGAAAAACTCCTAATATTGTTGTATTGACAGACGAAACCCAGCTTCCTCTTGCGAATAAATCGGTAGACTTTGCTCTTGTTGTGCATGCTCTTGAGTTTACTTCTGATCCTCGAAAGATGATTCAGGAGGTGTGGCGCGTTTTGGTGGATGGGGGACGATTAATCTTAGTTGTGCCAAATCGGTCGGGGGTATGGGCTCGTACGGAAAAAACACCTTTTGGTCATGGTTATCCCTATAGTTTTTCCCAAATCAATCACTTTTTATATGAAAATACATTTAGTTCCGTTCGTGTCGAGCATGCTCTCTATATTCCTCCTTCTCAATCTAGGTTTTTTTTAAGTACGGCAAGTGCTTGGGATAAAGTGGGTCACAAATGGTTCAGTAGTTTTTCAGGAGTTTTAATTGTTGAGGCGA
>JAKBAL010000133.1 GCA_021809225.1 Pseudomonadota bacterium
TTCTATCCCCCCAAATATTTCTTTAAATTCAAGATTCATTGGCATGCCTTCCTCTTATTCTTATTTTTAAGAATGGCAGTTTACCAAATTTCTTCGCGTTCCTTAACTTTTAGATGCGTTTACCGTGTTTAAAAGAGCTTGCATTTCATGTTTATCTATAATAACGATAAAAAGAAATAAGAAACCAATAAAAATAGGGAGGTTTATGACGAACACAACTTTAGCTGTAGGAATACTAACGTTTCCACCCCTCTTAGGAGCCATCTATCTTTCATTCATGCTCCAAACGAATCATTCAAATAACTCTTCAACAGAAAATCTTAAACGTTTAAAGGCAGCTCATGACTTTGGTTATGTCTTTGACGATGTGCTTTTTGGCGCCCTTCCTTATCAAACTTTTAATTAGATCAGGCCTTATAAAGGCAGTCACTTAAAGTAGGCATTTGATAATTGAGAGGGGTAATTAAAAATGGGCGAACAAGCACTTATAAATAAAGACGTTGATTGCAAGACAGAACGCATTGAAGGACAAGTTAAATGGTACATGCCTGAAAAGGGATATGGCTTTTTAATTCCTGATGATAACTCTGAAGATATCTTTATGCACTTTTCTGTGTTGGATGCTGCAGGTTGCCAACTTGTGGAGGCGGGAGACCGTATTATCTGTGAGGCTGGTCCTGGAAAAAGGGGAAGGCAAGTTTATCGTATTGTTGAGGTTAAGTTTGCACCTGGTAGGTCAAAAGAATTTTCAACATTAGACTCACATGCTCCTGCTTCTTATTTCGAAGTTCTGGAAGAACTGGAAGGAACCATTGAGTGGTTCAATCCCATCAAAAAGTTTGGGTTCGTCACTCCCCATCAAGGAGGAGAAGATCTTTTCTTACACGTGGAAATTCTGCGTAAAGCAGGCTATGCATCCCTTGATGTGGGAACTCGCGTCTTGGTTAAGGTCTCGCCTTCTGAACGAGGGCGAGAGGTGCGATGGCTCACCGTGATTCGCAAAGGAGAAGAGAGCTTTTCTCATGAGAGACCACCATTGTGATTTTTATTTGAGGAGTAGACAGCTTTTTTCCCCAAGTTAAAGAAATATAATCCCAGGGTTAGGTAAGTTTTTTGTTGTTAATATGAACGCCATAAAGAGTACAACTAAAATTGGGAATTTTTATGAGACTATTAGCATATTTTTTTGATCTATTCCGCAAGGGCATTGCATCGGTTTTAATCATTTCCCTTGTCCTTGAACCCTTATGCATTTCTTCGGCCTGGGCGATGGAGCACGAGGATGAAGCTCATAAAAAGAAGCCTCGCTCCGTCGTTCCTTCTCCATTTTATTCCGTGGGGTGGATCCAAATCTTCAAGTAGCTTTGAGTTGGTATCAAAAATCTGCGGATCTGGGCTATGAATTAGCTCTTGAAAAACTACAAAAGCTGTCTCAATAAGAAAAGTAAGATCAAAAAGGGTAAGAGAGAGCACGAAAAAGAGGAGAGATAAAAAGTGGGGCATGTCGGATAGCCGGAATAGGACGTCTTTTATAATTAGTCAGAAGCCACCATTATATTGACTTTCTAATGAGTTAAAACAGTTTATCCTAAGGGTAACAGATAAAAACAAGAGAGAAACAGGCGACAACTTTATGATAAAAACTTGTGCCTGCGGAGGCAAGCAACCAGGGAGAAACTATGTTTAAGAGACTCCTTTCCTATTTAATTATTCTCTCCATGCTCATGATGGACGCTGCCCCTGCGATGGAGGAGTGGTCCAGAGACGATGATTCCCGTCGAGAGAATGCAGCAAAAAGGCCTATAACTCCTTCTCTTCATGTTCTCGCACGAGGGGAACGGGAAAAAGAGGATGTGGAGCATTCGGATGAGGAAAAAAGCGCAAGATCATCTTCTTTCAATCCCAATGAATTTGGAGGGTCGTGGAGGGGCCTTCCAGAAGATCACAAACGCATGCTCAAAAACATGGCTTCTCTTCGGAGAGAGGGCGAGGAAGGGGAGTCGCTTTTGGAGGGTGGCGAAGATTGGGATGATGACTTTTACTGGCTGGAAAAAACTGAAGGGAATGGTGGGGCTTCTGCGGGAGCTCTCGAGGAAAGCTCCTGGTTTGGAATATTTCATTGGGTAAAACAAAGTGTTTCCGGTTTGAAGGGAAAAAAGACGTCTCAAACCAAAAATGAAGAAGAAAACGGCGAGAAAGAGGAGGACAACGAAAGAGAAAAAGAGAAGGAAAAAAAGCGGGATAACGGGGAAGAAGATGGGTTACTCGCTGAAGAGGATGAGGCTTATGAGGAATCAGAAATCTGGGCTGACTCACAGATTCGCGATGCTAGTGAAAGGTCGTTCTTGCGAGCGGAGCGAAGCAATCCAGGAATTAATGGTGGTTGGGCATCACTACAAGACGACGAAGCAGGCCCGTCCTCAGACATCCAAGACCGCATCCGTAGCATCCTTCCTGAAGGCGTAAATCTAGAAGACCTCCCACCTTCTATCCGCTCTCTCCTCATTTCAACCGTTGAGTTGGAACAAGGTGATGAAACCCAGCAAAAAACGTTGCAACTTTTTGAGTATATGTATGACTACATCCTGCAAGGAAAACTGACGCGGAAGCAATTGTTGGTGGGCGGAATTGGGGGGGCACTTATAGCTTGGGGGGTGACAAGCGGTATTGCTTATTTAATTATTGATGAAATAATTTCAATATTATCTATAAAAAAAAGTACATATGAAATTATTTTTGATTCTTTTTTTAATAATTACGCTCAATGGATAATTTTTACAGATGCAGCCTGTAGGAATATTAAAACCCTTGTAAATCTTACTGCTCCATCAACAGTTGATTTTGAATATGATAAAGGAAAATTGGAAAAAACTTTAATGCGAACTGCTAATGCTCTTGTCTATGGGTGTAGCAGTTTGGTGGGTTTTCTTCTTTGTTATTCTCTCTATGAGTATCTAGGAGGATATGAAAACTTATTTGGAAATTGGTCATATGCATCATCATTTTATTCCATATCCGAGCCTGTTTTATCTCTACTTGTTTTTGGTACACAGTCTCTTACCCTTATTATAGATGATACTCTTTTTTTTGGATCCCGCTTAACTCACCCTTTGAAAAATTTTCTCTGGAAACTGTTTTCTCAAAGAAAACAGCGCGCAGACTCAGATGCTGAAAGATGGCGAGAGGAGATTGTGAAAGAGCTGAGGATTCTCGAAAGGACCTTTTTGCGCCTTTCGGATAAGGAAAGTCTCGAGAAAGTACAACGTGTTTTAGGACCTTTATTTATAGTTGAGAAAGGTGAAGAGCGGCGTACTCCTGCTCTCAAAATCGCAGAAGTTCTGAATACCCTCAAAAAACTTCACACCTTTTATATTCTCTATTGTCCTGAAGACGAAGAGCCCGCTCACAAACCCCTGCGAGCTGTTTTTTCGACATGCGTCGATTGGGGACTTCCTATCATTGCTATATGGGGTCGGTCCGTTATTTTTATCTATGTGATTTCTGGGGTACTGATTGAATTAGGCCTTGGGGAGGGCACTGCGAACGACGCTCTCTCCATTATCTTTGGTGGTATTCTTGCCTCGGGCATTCAAATGAACTACGAGGCTCAAGCCGTTCACCATGTTTTTAATCAAGTCCAAAGGCTTCCCCATCACACAAAAGAATTATTTTATCAATTATATGCATCTTGCTTGAACAAACCTTATTTATGGATTTCTTCGTCTCTTTTAGGGGCATCCATATATGATGATTCCCCCACTCCATCATTGCGAGGCCGCTCAGAGGAAGCGGCAATCCAGCCTTTGAGTATAAGGAGTGAAACAGAAAACCCAGAAATCTCCTCCATTAAACAAAAGATTGTGACAGCTGGTCTCAGCCTCCACAATTATTTTGCAGGGTTTTGGACGGCGACTCCCTTTATGCTCATAGGATACTATTTTGCAACGGAAGGATGGGGGATGGGGAAGCAACTGGTTTGCCTACTTCCTGCCTTTCTGTCAGGATTTTTAGGCAACGCCATGGCTTTTCAAGAATCGGAAGACGATTTGAAAAATTTTGTCAAAAACCTTGGGTTGACAACTAACGCTAATAGCGGTGCTCAACAAAGAAAAAAATTGATTACTGTAGTGCTTCAATATCGCGAGATTCTTGAAAAGATTAATCCCAGTCTTCTTCTTCACTTCAAAGAAATTTCCGATGGAGCGAATGTAGAGAGACAGGAATACCTTAAAGAACCAATTTTTATTGGAGGTTTAAAATCGCCTCTTCTTAATTATAGAGGTCTACTCTCTCAAGCGTTTCATTTAGAAAGATTGTTAGAAAATAAAGATCTCAAAACCAGAAGGTTCCTTCTCTATATGCAAGAGTTCCTTATTCAAAATAAAATTACATTTAATCAAGCACTCTTGAGTGGAATTGGGGGTGGGCTTATTAGTACAATAAATGGAACAATTAATGTTTTTAATACTTTTCATAGATTGTCTCAATTGGATCCGTTTAAAATTGTAACTTTTATCCATGATAGTATAGGTATAAATTACTTTTTACCCTTTTCCATGTTGGATATGTTATCGCGTACCAGCAAAATAATATCCAACTTTCTGACCCCCTCAATCACTGATCTACAAGATAAAAAAGATGGTAAAAGAAAATTTGTTGATGGGTTTGCGAAGGTACTCTATTATGGGGCTGCAAGTGTTCCTAGTCTATTGCCTGTAGGATATTTTTTGAATGGGTCGTTACCCTTTGAAAAGCATTATGGCTTTCAGATTTTTATCATCATAAGCTACACTGCCCCCTGTCTTTTTCTCAATTCCTTGTTTTTTTATGGCCCACGAGTATGCGTGTATAGTGAGAGGATTTTTAATAATCTCTTTACGCACCCCATAGATCATGGGTTCCCCTCACACGCCGAAGAAAAACGGTGTCAATTTCTTAAAGAATTTAAAGACCTTAAATGGTGGCTTTCAAGACTGAGGGATGATGATGAAGAATTGCACACAATTCATCATCAAGTTTTTAGCCAACCTTTCTTAGAGGCTGTAGCAACGCCAGAGGAAAGGGAACGGGCTCAAGTCACAGAATCTCTCAAAACCTTGTGGGTGCTGCGTCAAATACACGCTCAATATCAACATGAGATGGTTGAGCCTGACCCAGAACACGCTCGAAAAACGTTTTCCAAGGTCGTGGGATGGGGGCTTCCTCTACTGGCCACTTATGGACGCTCTTTCATTCATTGGACCATCTTTTATAATCTCTTAGAAATCATTGGCGTGTCTGATGAAACAACCAAGATCGGCCTGTCGGTATTTATGGCGCTCATCGCTTCCCTTGTCCAAGGAAGTACTGAGGTTGAAGGCACTCAAAAAGCTGTTTATGAACTCACCTTGGGCAACAAGGTAGGAGAGGATACCAGCCAAGGGTGGGTGCGCAAAACCTTTAGACGACTTGGCAAAGCTCAGAATTATTTTATGGCTGCTTTAGATACTCTTCCTTACATTGCCGTGGGTATGATCGCAACGACTGATTGGTCCTTGTGGTTAAGCCTGGCCACATTGATCCCGGCAGGGATTGCCGATATGTTCAAGAATGTCCTAAAGTTCAACCAATCCACCGGCGGAGCCGCCCAATTTGTGGATCAGGTCGCAGCCAAGATTTCCTACCCCACCGCGACGCAAAAGCGCAACCAGCTCGTTGGTCTCATGCGCCGATACCGGAAAATGTTTAAAAAGCTCCATCCGGATATTTTGATGAAGCTGGATGAAATGCTGACGAGTGTTACTGCCGAACCTCAGGACTTAAATTCAGAGGACGGAAACAGGTCCGGCGAGGAAACAAGAGAGGAGGAGGATCACTCCAACGATGATGATGATCCTGGAGAAAAAGAAGAGGAAAAGGCAAAAGAAAAGGAAATGCAGAAGGTTTCTGAATATCCTTCACGGTCCAATGCTTCTGAGGAGAAAAGAAAAAAGAAGAAGGCTCAAATCACCAGTCGATCAAGGGATCGTAAAGGATGGACTTTATATACCAAGTGATTTTACGGGAAAGGATAATAATCAAAATTTCTGTTGATACAATATAAACCGATCTCTTAAGGATAAAGAATAAAAAACAAAGGAGTGGCAGCCGTCAACTTTATGATAAAAAAACTCATTTCCTATTTAATCATTCTCTCCATGCTCATGATGGACGCTGCCCCTGCGATGGAGGAGTGGTCCAGAGACGATGATTCCCGTCGAGAGAATGCAGCAAAAAGACCTATAGTGCTTAGTCATTCTTAAATTTTAGAGTTGAAAATATTAAAATTTCTGGTAATTTCTTATGGGACTGACAAACATAAGAGATGATAATAATGAATAAAAAATATATTGTTCGTCTTTCAGTAGAA
>JAKBAL010000134.1 GCA_021809225.1 Pseudomonadota bacterium
AATTTATAAAAATTTGGTAACTATTCAGCCAGCTGGCGAGAGCTTCACCTTAAAAAGAAGGGGAAGGGATAAAAGGACCACCCTTAAAAACAGCTGCTAATTCCTCCAAAGGATTAAGAGCATGTTTGCGGGCCGTTGATACATACCCGCGAATCCGACAAAATATCTTTCCTCCCTCCTGACTCCTGAAGCAACCTGAGATCTTCTGTTTTGTCTTGATCATCCGAATGTCTCTCTCACCCTGGTTGTTGTCAAACTTCACATCAAAGTCATACATAAACGCCAGAACCTCACGTTTGTAGTTTCTCAGTCGATCAAGCAAGTTTCTGGTAGGGTGCTGTTTTGGCTTTCCTCGTTTCTTCTCATCATTTGTGTGTACGGGAGGAATTTCTTTCTCTCCCTTTCGTAAAATACGGTCATATCTTCTCTCAAAATAGCGTACCCGTTTAGGGTCCATTTGCAAAGTTCCTGTAGCCTTATGAGCCTCTATTTCTTTCTTAATCTCGAGGAGGCACTCTCTCATTTTTATGCACCATTCTTGGCTATACTGTTCCTCGTGATAAGTTAACTCGCGCAAATGGTGGGCATTACAGAGTCCATGCCCACACTCTTTATACTGGAAATACGGCTTCCAATGATCATGGACTGCTGTTCCTTTAAACCCAGGTAAGATACCCATAGCATCCATTGCCCTGCGGCCTCGCTTTTCATGAAATTCATAGTGTGTTAGTTTTTCTGTCGAAGCAACATGTAGCCAATGTGACTTCTTCATAACACGTACGCTACTTTCATCAAAATGGGCAACTTTACTCTCTTTCAGCTGTTGTTTTACTTCAGCTTCGTAGCCTTCTAACCCCTCAGAACAAGCCTTGTTGGTATTGAAAAGCGTCCCGGCGCTTAAAGGCAAATTAAATAGGTCAGCAAAGAGCTCCTGTGAACGCTTAAAAGGTAAGAGTTGGTAGGTGCTTAAATAGGTGGCATTCCCTTTGACGCAAGGTCCATATTGAACGGGTTGGATAATGTCTTCTGGAAATCTGCCTTTGTTCTTATGTCCACAATAAGGGCAGATTTTAATTTCTGCTTTATGTTCGGTTACTTGGGGCTTGATCTCTGGAAGATCAACCTCTTGACGTCGTTCGTATCCTAAAAGGGGAACGCTAATAAGAGAATGCTGACATTCTTCACAGACTTCAACAACGTGTTCCTTGATAATGTCAGGAGTGTCCGTTTGCTTAAGGGTGCTTCCAGCATGTTCTGCTTGACCGCCAGGTCTTCTTGATCCCCTTTGACGTTGACTCTTTGGACTTGGCTTTTTTAATCCATCTGATGAGGGAGGCTTGCTGCTATTCTGACTATTTTTAGCAAGTTGTCCTTCCAATGCCTTTATGCGTTCATTTGCTTTTTCCAGTTTCAAGCAAAGGCTTTGAATTTCTTCTTGAAGTCTTTGACGTTCTTCTTGAGCTTGTTGATCTCTTTCCCATAGAACAAGGATTAATTGATCTTTTTCTTGAGAGGAAAGACCTTCTAGCTTCAAGGGTATTACCATCCTTGATTTTTCCTTTTAGCTAATCCTTAATCATCCGAATATGGGTAGATTCATTTGTTTATAATACTACACCATTACAAAAACATAATTGCAAGTATTTTCAATTTTATTAAGCTCCTATTTGCAAGCTCTCATTCAAGTCCGATAGCTGGCTGAATAGTTACATTAATATAAACGATGATATGTAATATTAGAAAATTTCTACTGACATAAAAAAAGGAGAAAAACATGAAACAGTTTATTCAAGGAACTTTATTATTAAGCATGCTTCTCTCTACCGGACCTCTCTTTGCTGGAAAGTGTGAGAACCACGGAGGGGAGTATAAAAATTTAAAAGACTGTTTAAACGGTGAAAAAGAACGATATGATAATGAAGTAGATAGCATTAGAGAAGATCGAGACCTGGTTAATAGAGGTATAGCATATGAATCGGCTTTATCCAGATATCAGAAAGGACAAGCGGAATGCATAGAGAATTGTGATTAGTAATTTCTTTAAAATGGGTTAGTTTAATAAAATCAAAACTATGTTGCATTTTGCATCGTACTTTTACTGTTCAGAAAGACAAACTTTTTATCAGAACTACTGGAATTTACTCGTCCTAATGTTAAAATCGCTCTTGCTAACATCATTAATAACGTGAAGAGCCTTATTTTCTGGGAATAGGCGCTGGCCTTTACAGAATAAATCTGCTAACGCTCCAAAATACCTAAGACTTCGGCAGCCTCAAAAACCACCAAAAATGATCTCTTTCATCCTGTTCTTTTCTCCATATTTGGCTTGCTTTAGTCCTTGTCGGCTAATACTTCTCTAAAAAAAGAATTCTCAGTTTTTTATTTTGCATTATAATTTTTACTTGTATTTTTGAAAAAAAATTGCTAACCATCTATTTATTGGAAATTTTAATATTGATATTAATTATTATTTTGGTACAAAGGACAATACCTCATGAGGCTTCGTTTAACTTTTCTATTTTTATTCGGTTTACTTCTTTCTTTCTTCGATGCCTCTGCATTAGAAGACTTTTCAGAAGAGAAATTTTCAGTTTCTAGGAAAATAAAGCATAAAAAAATTGAGGGGAATAGCCTTGGCAAAATACTTCCAGAGGAAATCTGGATAAAAATTATTTCATTTCTCAATACCCAAGACAAATATAGCCTTTCTCAAACTTGCAGGTTTTTTAATAGACTATCCAAGGATCATTCATTATGGAAAGATCTTTTTAAATTAGAAAATAAGCACTTAACTAAATTGAAAGAAACGCCCTTCCCTCTTTTTAAAGTAGAAGTGCTTAACAAGCCTACACCTATAACTCTTGTTTCTCTCCAAAAGATTTCTTATTTAAGAAATTTACAAGCTTTACATTTAAAAAGCTTGGAAGAGCTTGACTTAGAAACTTTAGGAAGCATTACAAGCTCTCTAACTTGTCTTACAGATCTTAGAGTACGGAGCCCACAATTAGACAATGCTGCCCTTTTATTCATTTCCTCAAATAATAATTTAAGAATCTTACACTTTCAAAGCGCAAAACTTTCAGAAAATAGTTCTTCTATATTTCAAAAGTTGACCGCCTTACAAGACTTGAGTCTTTGGAAAACACAAGGAATTCCTTTTGGTGCATTGACTTATTTAACAAATCTAACAAGTCTTGATATACCGAGAGTAAATATGGTTGACGGTGACTTAGAATTTTGTTCCCATCTTACAAAATTAACTGATTTACGTCTTGCTGGTAATAATGTTTCTGATCTCAGTTTTGTTCATTTAACTTGTCTAAAAAAATTAAAAATCTTACATTTGGGATCTACTCATATATCTGAAGAAGGTCTCAAGCAGGCTCTTCCCTCTTTTCCAGATTTAGAAGAATTGAGTTTAATCAATATTTCCCTCAAAAATGCAGAAAACCCCATAGATTTCTTAATGTTTATAAACCTCGTGATCCTTGATTTGAGTAGCGCTCACGTTACTAACTCTCATTTGAAGACTTTAGGAAGGTTAAAACAGCTAGACCTTTATGATGTACCTCTTGATAATAATAGTTTAGAAATTATTAAAGGATTAACAACTCTCTCCTATCTCAGTTTATCAAGGGGAGTTAACGAAGATGCTGTGCAAGACTTAGCCCAAGCTCTTCCCAACTTAAAACAAATTTTTTATCCTCATCCCTAGGAAGCCTGATGGGCCCACAGAGCTAAGAGATTTTATCTCTAAAGCAGCGTTTCGAACCCGCTTTAAACAGCAACCGCACTCACCTTATAAAGACAAGCGATTTTTTCCCACTGATAGCATAAAAAAAGATAGCAAATGATTTAAGATCAGGATGGGCTCCTCGACGCTTTGTCTCTGTAAACTGACACTCGCACTCCTAACATTTATATCTTTGAAATCCAAGGGTATGACCGCATTAACGTGTCTTGTAGATTGATACTTTTTGCAATGTATTTCAGACATTTTCTTGCCTCCCTATGTTGTTAAAAAACAAGCATACCAATAGTATCATCTTTTAGTTAATGCCTCAATTCTTATGAAACCTCTTAAACTCGAATAAATTAATATGCTTATCCAATTTACTCAGGTTACATGATATATTGATACTGTCATAAAGGTAATGGTAGAAATAGGGTGATTAGTGGCAGCCCCTGATATTCCAGCTACACTACCAAATTTTGCGAATCGTTTTGCGACAAAAGACGCATGCGGCATGTATCTGTTTGATTTGAGGTGGCCAGCAGGGTTTGTATGTCCGAAATGCGGCCATAAAAAGGGATTTTTCATCAAAGGACGTCTGGTGACAGAATGCGGGAATCGTGCCTGTGTTCATCAATCGAGCCTTACTGCTGGTACCATCCTTCATGGAACGAGGCAGAATCTCCGAACTTGGTTCTGGGCTGTATATCTTGTGAATACGTTGACGCCTGGCATATCAGCACTTAAGTTTCAAGAACAGCTAGGGATTGTCAAGGAACGAGACGGCTTTTACCATGTTACACAAACTACGCGCGGCACTTGTATCGCCAGGTTAAGAGCCACTGTCAGGTAAGGTTGAGGTTGATGAAGGGTTATGTCGGAGGACCAAAGAGGGAGCATCCAGGGCGCGGTGTGGACTGAAAAAGAGATTTTCACATCCCCACACGTCCAACAACAACGACAACAACTTCGGTATTGTTTTTTAAATTAAGAAGGAGTAATATTTATCCATACTTAAGTTCTATCATTTTCTTGAGCAATCCTGATCTAGACCATTGGGGTCACTTCAGCCAAGGTGCATTTTGCTCTTTGTCCTTGACGACTCAGATAACCCTTAGTTTAAATTCTTTAAAATGGGGACTCTAATGAAACGCTACTCTTCTCTTTTAACTTTATGTTTTCTTTCAATAAGTTCTCTTTTAAATGCAGGTTTTGACCCGCAAAATCTTGCTCATGAAAAAGAGACCAAGATTGCTCGAAAACTTCAAAAGCTCGTCATAAGTAAAGCACGTACGAAGGACAAAGCGCTTTTAGCAGCTTTGCAGGCGCAGGCAGATGCTATTAATAAGCTATCAATAAACTTAGAAGACCTAGATTCCATCACTCAATATCGTAATGCCAAAACACTTAGTTCTAATCGAAGGCAGGAACTCCAACTACCTACAACAAAAGAACGAGTGACGTCACTGTTGAAATCAAGCAACAGAAAAAAAGAAATACTTTCGAATCTATTAAGTGTGAAGATTTTTGGTGAAGCCTCCTTTCAACAGAAGACTCTCATAAAAGCCAAAACTTACCTTGATCAACTCTGTGACATCGAGGAGGGGAATGACGAGGTTATCGCTCTAGAGTACTTGATTTTGGAACCCACACTCAACCTCATTTTAGAATTAATGCAAAGAACGATGATTTTTAACTTGATTCATAAAGGGTTGAAGACGAAGGAATTTCTGAGAGAGCCTGAACATGAATTCCTAAATGATGACTTGTGGCCATTTGTTGAGGGTGCCCTTAAGGGTGGGGGGCTTGTTAATGTGGGTGATGAAGATAGAAAAGTCATTTTTCAAAACGAAAATGGAGATGTAGAAAGAACTTTCTTAAGATTTTGGCTTTTTCCCAAAGATAGTTTTTTTTCTGCCATTCAAATGGGTAAAGAAGGCTTTAGTGAGTGTCTAATTCGCGAGGGAAGAAAAGGTCAGAATGCCCAAAAGTTTCGAGATGTTTTTAAAGAACTTATTAAAGCGGCCATACAAAATTCTCCGGGTTTGATAGAGAATCAATCAATTGAGCATGTAGGCGAACAAAAGTTCGTTGAGTATATAACGTCTCTCAAGAACACAGATTTTTCTCTGTTTGAGGCGGCCGAGGCTTTTAGTTTGATGATCCACCAACCTATAACGATATGGGCCCTTTCTCCTGATCAGAAAAGAGCATTTCCTTTGGATATATCAATGGCGAAACGTTTTTTCAAAGAAGGTGGTTTAGATGAAGCTCCCGTTGCAAATGGAGGTCTCCATTTAGGGTTGTATAATGGATCCCTTCAACTCTTGCTTGAAGAAGACATTCCTGCGATCGACATCAAAGTCGCAGTGAATATTGAGAAGAGATCTGTAGAGAAAGTTCAATCGCAAAAAATGGGTTGTAATTTCCCCGTAAGCTTGATTTTAACGCAAAGTGAACACATGAAAATTCGCCAGCAGATGCCTGCTCTCTTTCAGGATATAAACCAGCCTCTCGTTCAAACTTCGGTAGCTTCAGTACACCAGTCTCTAGAAGCGGATGAGAAAAAGTAAGAGCAAGATAGGGAGAGTAGATCGGA
>JAKBAL010000135.1 GCA_021809225.1 Pseudomonadota bacterium
CGCGAATATCAATGTTGCTGCGGAGGTAGATACCCATACCGATTACGCAGAGGACAATTGAACAGAGGTTTAAAACAGGAGCTGCAATCGCGGCCCCTACATTATTTTTAGGAGGAGTTATAACATTCGGAGTTTTTAGGCATTTTTTTCCATATAAAGAAGTCCCGTATAAACCTAATATGAGTCGAATTATGAAGATATCTCCGAAAAGAATTATATTATTAAAGAGAGAAGCAACAATAACAATAAAAGAGAGTATAAAAACAATAAATCCAGCCAGGTATAGGCGCTTGTAAAAAAGCCAAATATAAGTAAAAAAGAAAGCAGACCAGTTCCATTTAACAAAAAAAGACCCAATCTGATTGCTTTTAAACGCCTTTTGATAGTAGGGGTTAAGAACGTCGATAATTTTACTCTGCATTAAATAACCTATCTATTTGATTTCTTTTTCCATGACTGTTCTAATTTTATTTCTAGCTCATCCTTTAAAGAACTTCGTAGTAGCGTCTCTTTTCTTTCTCCCAATAGGCTAAAGCCTGTAGAGACAAATATGGATAACGAGGGACTTTAAAGCTTATCTTAATAATGTTCTATCTCTTTCCCACAAAAAATCTTAAGTACTGAACTATAAAATCTAGTGTTTTGAGTCCTTATAAAACAAGCCATCTTTTTAAATCAGATGAGGGAAAGCAAACCTTAGCTTGGGGAAAGATAAGGACGGAATGCCATTCATTCAATGTTGAATCTTTTAATCTGAAAAGAATCAACAGGACACGACTCGTTGATTGCACCTAAATTGTATAATCCCATTGAAAAGAAAAATTCAAAATGCCGCAAGAGCGTTCATCCAGCTTACTGGTTATCAGAACAGTGAAGGGCATTTAGGAGCTGAAGAACATCAGGAATTTCACTCAATAAATCTTCTGCAATAAGGCCGAGACCCAAGTGATTTGCGGCATTACCATGAATCCAAACCCCAGCAGCAGCTGCTTGAAAGGGGGGAAGACCTTGAGCTAACAAGCCCACCATCAATCCAGCAAGCACATCCCCCGTTCCAGCTGTTGCAAGCGTTGCCGGTGCATTTTCATTAATGATAAGCTCACCTTGAGGGGAAGCAATGATTGTGTCATAGCCTTTTAGAACGATAACCGCCCCTGCTTCAGCAGCTGCTTTTAGGGCTTTTTCTGCCTTATTTCTTAAAAAAGCAAGGTGGGGAAAAAGCCTTTGAAATTCTCCTTCATGAGGTGTTAAAATCACGTTTTGATGGAGATGGCTTGTGAGATCTTGGGTCTTTCCTTCAAAGCTAGAAAGTGCCCCCCCATCCAAAACACAAGGCTTTTTTGATGCAAGAAGAAGGATGGCTTGTTCACGGGTTGAATCCTTGGGCAACGCTCCCGCTCCCCATAACAAAGCGTTAAAGCGCTTATCCATGACCCAATCCAAAAATTCTTGAGCTGTTGACACAGGAGTCACAATTTCTCCCCAAGCAATCGTCGCAAAAATGGGATACTCTTCTACTTTGCACATAAGACGTACAAGCCCAGCTCCAACACGCCTGGCAGCAAGAGAAGCGAGCCTTACAGCCCCAGGCATACACCCATTTCCAATGACGAGGCACGCTCCTCGGGTATATTTATGATCCAAAGGTTGAGGTCCTTTGAGAAACTCTCCCCATAAAGAAGGAGCATTCACGTAATACGTAATAGGGGGAAGAAACGTGTCAGGGATTCCAATATCTTTAACATAAAGCTTGCCAGTATAAATACGACCCGGAAGAAGATAATGACAGGGACGAGCTCTCAAAAAAGTCACCGTATATGTTGCCTGAACAGCTATCCCATAACAGGCGCCAGAATCCATATCAATTCCTGTTGGAATATCAATGGCAACAACTGACTTTTCTGAAGCATTTATCAATTCCACGAGTTTTAGGATATCCCCTTCCAGCGGTTTGGAAAGGCCTGACCCTAAAAGACCATCAACAATGAGCTCTGCTTGACTTAAGGAATGTTGGATCTTCTCAAAAGAGGGAAGAGCGTTAAGAGTTATAATTTCAACCGGCCATCCCTTCTCTTTTAAAAGACGCGCAACAACCTTGCCATCTTCTCCATTCTTACCTGGTCCACACAATACAATCGTAGGACGGTGAGAAAAATGTTTAAGGATGATTTCAACAACCCTCTCTCCTGCACGTTCTATAAGATCTTTTTCTAAAAATCCTTCCGCAATAACAGCTTTTTTGACGAATCCTATTCCTTCTTCTGTCAAAAGCTCATTTTTCACATGCTCCTCCTTAAAAAACCTATGCATCTCTGGCCTTTCCCTATAGAATCTAACCTAAAGAGAATAATAGAATATTAATAAATGGCACCCCTGGATCCATTAAACACACAAAAGCTAACGCCTTTTCAAACTTTTTTTTGGCCCGTTTTTCCCCATGAAAAAAAGTTAGCCCTTTATTTATCATCTATTTTATTCTTAATTGGGGGAGCTAATGCCCTCATTTATCCTTTTTACATTAGTTTTTTGATTACCTCCCCTCATTCAGGCGCAGAAGTTCTTGGGTTTTTGCGGATTATGGGGACGCTTCCTGTCAGCATTCTTTTTATTATGGGCTACAGCTGGCTCTATAACAAGTTTAATAAACTTGAAATTGTAGGTGTAGCTTATTGTATTTCAACAATATTTTATATTGTTTATTCCTTTTTTATTTTTCCCCATATGAAAATTTTAAATGTAAGTCCTGAAACAATAGCTCAACATATGTCCGAATATCCCCGTATTAAGTGGTTATTTCCGATTTTTGGGAATTGGACGATCAGTATTTTCTATGTCATTACTGATGTATGGTTATCGATTTCCATTTCTCAATTTTTTTGGCAAACCGCCAATCATCTCACGAAAACCGATCAAGCTTGCCGTTTATATCCCGTTTTTATCATTTTTTTAGGCTTGGGAGGTATTATATTTGCTCTCCTCCTGGATGAACTTATAAGCTATGCAAGCATATTTAACTTTCATACAACAACAGATAAACTTATTTTTATTTTACAAATTGTTTCTGTTGTAAACATAGTTTTATCTTTCGCTATTGTCATTGCCTTTAAAAAAACTTTTGCTCATTTTTCATCTATCATTCAAAAAGTTAAAGAAAAAACAACCCCTATCTCCCCCCCCTCGGTTTTTGAAGGATTCCGATACCTTATACATTCAAAGTACATCTTCTTTATATTTTTAACACTTCTTTCTTCAAATATTATTTATCAGCTCATCAATTTTCTCTGGAAGAGTGAGCTCAAGACATACGCCACAATGGCATTGTTCTATAACGAGTTTCTGACAAATTATGCCCTATGGAATGGCATAGGTATTGTTATTTTTGCCTTTGGAACCAAAAACTTTATTAACAAGTGGGGATGGTTTCCCGTTGCTTTTATGACACCTATTATCAGTTTAATAACGGCCCTTCCTTTTTTCATTTTATATTATGTTCACCATTTGTATGGAGAATATAAATTTTTGTTTAATATAAACCCTCATCATCTCCTCGCCATTATTGGAGCTGCTCAAAGCATCCTGATGACGGCCTCTTTTTCATGCCTTTATTCTCCCATAAAAGAAATGGCTTATATCCCCTTAGATGCTGACATGAAAGTAAAAGGAAAAGTGGCAGCTGATGTTCTTGGGAATAGTTGTGGGAAAGCAGGAAGCGGTATTATTCAAGAAGGTCTTCTTTCCTGGTCAGGAGGGCTTGATCTCACAATCATCCCCTATTTAATGTGGTTAATCCTTGGCTTTTTTGGGACTTGGTTTTACGCTACATACGCTCTTGGAAAGAAGTACTTCAAATTGATTGAGCTCCGAAAAAAACAGCGTTAAGCCTGTATCATATATTGAGTTTGAGGGAGAAGGGCACACTATATCTGATATGAGAAAATTTGATGGCATGCTTTGGTTTATCGAACGCTTTTTAGCAAAGCATCTCGGGGGTCATGAAGAGCCATGTGTTGGTGATTTGGAAGACATTACAAGTTCATCTGTTGTATGGGGAAAAGATCTTTGGATTAGGAGTGCAATTAAATAATATCAGTTAGGAAAAATAAAATAACGAGCTCTCAAGTTCGTCGTCCCGAACAGATTCAATTCTATTAAGAATAAACCCCTATAAATACCTATAAATACCTATTTGACAAAAAGAGGAAAAGGTGGTAATAGCGGAGCAGTTTTAAGTTATTTCACTTAAAACTAATTTTATGATTTAGTAGATTTTTAATAATCGTTATGCCGATTTAAAGGTAACATAGAAGGATAAGATGTAATGTCTGTACAAGCCCTCCCGCAGCAAGACCCTCAATTTTCAAAGCTTCGTGCTGCAATTTGGCCTATTCAAGGGTCAGAAATGAAAAAATTCTTGCCCATGGGCATGATGATGTTCTTTGTTTTGTTTATTTATACTATCGTGCGAGATATAAAAGACGTCCAAGTTGTAGGATCTTCTGGCGCTGAAGCGATCAGCTTTATCAAGTTCTGGGGAGTAACTCCTGCCTCCATCCTTTTCGTCATCTTGTATGCGAAACTCAGCAACATCCTCTCAAAGGAAAATTTGTTCTACTCATGTATCATTCCTTTTATCCTTTTTTTCGGGGCCTTTGCGCTGGTCATTTATCCTAACAGGGCTCTCCTTCACCCTTCGACAGAAACAGTTCAAGCCTTGCAACAATCCATCCCATCCCTAAGATTTGTTTTTGCTCTTTGGGGAACATGGGCCTATTCTGTTTTTTATGTCATGGCAGAACTCTGGGGAAGTGTTGTTGTCTCTCTCTTGTTCTGGCAGTTTGCAAATGAAATTACCCGCACTGGCGAAGCGAAACGTTTTTACGCCCTCTTCCCTCTACTTGGTAACGTCGCCTTGATTTTGTCTGGTCAAACCGTCACATATTTCTCATCCATTGGCGATCAATACGCACCTGGGGTAGATGTCTGGGGAATAAGTTTAAACTACATGATGGGAACTGTTGTGATTGCGGGTCTCTCCATCATTGCCATTTACTGGTGGATGAACCGATATGTATTAACCGATCCTTTTTATTATGATGCGGCAGAGACAGGCAAAAAGAAGTCCAAGAAAGACAAGCCAAAGCTTTCCATTTCTGAAAGCTTTAAGTACTTAATTTCTTCCCGTTATTTGGGATTCGTTGCACTTCTCGTTTTGGGGTATGGAATGGCTATCAACCTCGTGGAAGTCACGTGGAAGAGTCAGCTCAAACTCCAATACACAACTGAAAATGATTATGGCGCCTTTATGGGGAACTTCTCGACCTTCACAGGAATTGCAACAATTATTTTGATTTTAATGTGCAAAGGAATTGTTCGCCGCTATGGATGGTTCACGGGCGCTGTCTTAACACCGATCATTCTCTTAATCACAGGTGTTCTCTTCTACACTTTCGTGATTTTCCGTGACAGTCTTGATTGGTTTACCATTGCGATGATGGGAACAACCCCTGTGTTCCTGGCTGTGATGCTTGGAGCAACTCAAAATATCTTAAGTAAGGGAACAAAATACTCCCTCTTCGATCCAACCAAAGAAATGTCATACATTCCTCTGGATCAAGAACTAAAAGTCAAAGGTAAAGCAGCTGTGGACGTTATTGGTGGACGTTTGGGTAAATCTGGGGGAGCGGTTATCCAGCAGTTCCTGCTCGTTGTAACCTCTACCACAGCGACCCAAATCACAATTGCGCCTTATACTTGTACCATAATGATTGTGGTCATCCTGGCCTGGATATTTGCGGCAGGCGGTCTAAGCAAATTGTACAACCAAAAAGTAGCTGAAAGAGAGCGCGAATTAAAAGCTGCTTAAAAAAGGCTTTCAAAAATTCCTCCATGATCGTAATGTCATGGGGGATTTTTTTTGCCTGTTATTTCTGAGGAGGAGCTCATGTTTGAAAACAAACTCGTTGCTGTTATTAATAAATCTTGTGATCAAGGGGTTGCCAAAAATGCCCTTGCTCACATGAGCTTTGGGTTGGGCCAAATTGTTGAAAAGGATAAGGCCCTTTTATGTGACTATGTCGATGGAGATAGCACCCTCCACCCTGCGATTTCAAGCATGCCCTTTATTGTCCTTAGCGCAAACTCCAATAAGATTCGAGCAGCTATTCATACCGCTCGTGAGAAAAATATCCTCTGCGTGAATTTCATTAGATAAGTTGATAGTTTTTTCTAAATTCTGCGCTTTGAAATTAACCTCTTTTAGCTTAGAAGCTTTTGTACCGACTTGTTTTGACAGATCGATAGAT
>JAKBAL010000136.1 GCA_021809225.1 Pseudomonadota bacterium
AAAATCTTGCAAATTGCCAATGAGAACTTGGACACTCTGGGGCAAATACTGAACCGTATACTTAATACGATCTGTTGAGGTGTGTGCAAAAATACCCTGCCTTCTGGTGCCTGCTGTGAGAAGGGTAAAGCTTTTGTTTTTGAGTTGGGGACGTTTCGTCTCAAAGAGTCGCAGATCAAGAATTCCCGCAAGTTGAGCTTCTTTTCCCACATGAATGGTATCAGCACCATTGATGCTCACTTCTGCTTCATAAGTGGATTTGGATTCCATAACCAAATCATTAAGAATCTGAAGGACACCTATAGAATTCCCCGGCATGATTTTGCCCTTAATATCTGCAGACCCGATCTGACCCGTCCCTTTGAGGGCTGCAAGCTCCTCAATAACCACTTGACTGTTGGGCAATCCTCCTTGCACAGACAATGCTCCTGCTTTCACCGTCGTTTGTCCTGTTAAAGGACTGATTCCTTCAAGGGTAAGTTGGCCTACTCCCTCCTTTATCAAAGACCCCGTTCCACTGATATTGCCTAAATAAGTCCCTGGGGCCACTTGATTAAACGTCACCGCACCATTATTTACTATGTCGCCTTGAATACTATTCGTATCTCCTGTAAAGCTTCCTCCGTTTTGGGTCGTAGTTCCTCCTGTATAACTATTTTTTCCCGTGAAATTAACACTTCCTCCCTCTACAATTACATTACCTGATCCAGAAATGTTTCCTGCAAAGGTGCCAGAAAAATTTTGGTTAAAAATGAGAGTACCATTGTCAAGAATATTTCCACTCTCCTGAACATTAGCGAAGGGTGCAGGAAAGGTACTTGTTGTCCCTGTAAGAGTTCCCTGATTAATAGTTGTACCCCCTGTATACATATGTTGAACAGGTCCATTCAGTGTCATAGTTCCTGTGCCTTCTTTCACAAGGCTTCCTATCCCCGTACTTCCACTACTAATTCCGTCCTGAATTAAACCTTGGAATGTTGCACTGGCATTATTTCCACCAACTGTCAGGGTAGACCCTTCTAAATTAACAATAGAGCCCCTTTCACCTGAAAGAGATCCAATTGTTTGAGTTGGGCTATTTAAAGCAAAAGAAGCTCCCTCAGTACCAAGTATTAATGCTGACGAAGAAGGTATATTTCCTTGTAATTTTGCTAACTGATTTACCGTTGTAGATCCAGTGTAGGAATTAGTTCCCTCTAAGGTGAGGGTGAAAGGTTCTCCATTCTCTCCTTGCACAACTACATTTCCCGAGTTGCTGACATTGCCTGAGAAGATATAAGGGGTTATTGACCCCTTTTGGTTAAAAGTAAGAGTTCCCGAATTGTTAATTGTACCTTGCAAACTGCCTTGAGTCGTACTTGTACCTGCGTTCCCTATGAGAGTGCTCCCTGCGTTAATCGTCGTATCTCCCGTATAGGTATTTTGCCCGGTAAGAGTAGCCGTTCCTCCACTTATTGACACATCTCCAGGGCCGTTCATAACCGCACCAATTGTTGCGCCATCACCTAAAACTATACCTCCATTTAATATAACCTGCCCCGAGCCAGTTATATTTCCATCAAACGAAGTTTCTGCTGGATTGTTATCATTTATTGTAAGTTTATTTTGTCCTAAACTAACCGTGCTCCCACTTACACCTGCAAGAGAGTTGATAGATAGATTTTTTCCTCCTAACTGATAAACAGCGCCTGAATTTGAAAGATTTAGAGGAGATCGAGGCAAAGAAGTTTGAGTCAAAGTTCCACTAGATATCGTCGTATCACCTGTAATATTAACTACTGAAAGTGTAATAGGTACTTCTGTTACATTTACTATTAAATCACCAGCCCCAGAGATACCTTCATTATATGTTGTGTCACCGCCGTTTTGCTGAATCTTAAGAGTGCCTCCGCTGTCAATATTCACTCCGTCTGTAAAATGTTTGAGGTCTTCTATAGTTTCGCTTATTGTATCACCTGAATGAATTGTCAGGGTTTGTGCAAATGATGAGGTAGAATACAACAAAATTAATAGTTTTGCTAAAATTGCTGTTTTTTTCATTTTATACGTTTCCCTGACATGTTTTTTATTCTTTTGCCTATTTAAACAAATGGTTGAAGAACTAGGGGTAAAAATAGTCATGGAGGTCTCCTTAAAAATGGTTTTTTTTCTTCTAAACTTACTTACAAAACGTCACATTTCTCTTTTTATTGGTTCGTCGAAAGCAGTTATGATTCATTTATCCTGCATTTATATAAAAATTAAATTAATTTTTTATTAAAAAGCTTGGTCGGAAGTTGAATTTAGAGAAGAAAAGTGATAAAGTTATATAAGTCATTAATAAAAAAAGAAAAAAGAGGGAGATATTACATTATTTTTTCCCATAGAAAACTTGGTTGAAAAGAAGTATCCCTATCGACTTATCTTAGAGATGGTAGATTTTGAGAGCACCCGAAGAGCTCTTCCCGGTTGCATTCCAGAGGTTAACAACAAGTACATGCTGCTGCCCAGGTGTAAGATGAAACCCTGTTGGATTTCCCAAAGCATCACATGTGGCATGAATTTTGGTACTTAGCCCTCCCTTACTTCTTCCAATTGCTTGATCTTCAGTCAAATCTTTTTTTTGCATCAGCACTATGCTGATGAGCTCGCACAATGGTTGAGTCAATCATTGAATATTCGTTATCAGCATCCTTCAGCCAACATCTCAAAAACTTTTCTCCATACGCCACTCTTGCTCCAACGTGTATGACGGGTGTGAATCCCTTTGAAATCTCAAAAGCATTCAGAAAGATCTCGTCAGGGAACCTCAGCTCGATACCGGTATAAAACGGCCTCAACAAAAAGACGGTTATCTTTAGCTGTCACGCCAACATAATCCTTTTCTCCAGGAAGAAAATCCTTGATTCGATCTCACTGATCATCGCGTAGAGCATAGCGGCGCATAGAGAAAATTATTCTTAAACTTTTCTCAAGTTCACCGTATTCATTGTTACTTGTCAATCAATTGAGGACACGCCCTAATTTTTTTAGCATTTTTTATATCCTTCTTTGTAAACTTATTAAGGGGAACATCTTACGCTTTTGTTGTCAATAAGGTTAACATAAAATTGTTCTTCTTGTGCACAAGACTATCCAACTAATTATTTGAAACAAAATAAAAACAAGTATATAATTTCCTTAGTATCTTCTTAAAAAGAAAGCTTTATGCAAACCTCATCATTCGTAAATTCACAGCTACTCATGAGCCAGAAATTCACTGACTTTGAAAAAGAAGCTTTGGGAGAGATGGTTTTAAAGGAGATACAGTCGGATCTTCAGCGGTATCTTGATAAATTTCACTTACAGCAGGTGAAGAATATTGAAAAAAAGATGGCTGGATTTGAGCAGAAATGTACGCGTCAGATTCAAGAATCCATTGAAGAAAACGTAAAACTTCAACTTAAGTCCCACTTTCAAAAGGTTATAGAATCTTGCCAAAAGGACATTACTGACATGACTTCACCTCTTTTTAAACGTGCAGAGAAAGATGTGCAGAGTCTAACTAATACAGTTACCAAAGCTAATGCATTCTGCAAAAATATCAAAATGCAATATGCTCTGAGATGGAGTACCCCTTTCTTTACCCTTGTTGGCACAGCTAGCCTTACAGGAGCGTTGATAGGACTTTTTCTGTTATTTTCTCAAGTGCCTTTTATCTCTGCCTTTTTTATGAATGCTCATATGCGAGAGGCCTATATAACGGGATTGCGGGTTATAGATACGAGAAAAGAGCTTGAAGCTCAGGCAACACAAATATCAGCGTCACAGGCCATATCACAAGAGCAGACGGTTCAAAAAGCTCCTGAAGCTCTTAAGCTAAATACCTCTCAGAAACAAAAAAAGAAGAAGAAATCAAAGTGAGTATCCCCCTCTTCCGCAATCGAGGGAACGGAAGTGCTCTTCAAGATCTTTGCTTTGTGCGACGTTTTTGATTTTTTCGGCTTCCTCAGTATCTCTCAGTTTGAGGTGGTTCATAAAGTCACGATCTTGAGCTAGTTCTTTACTGAACTTTTTTAAATCCTCTTTAAAAGCCTCAGGAATATGGCTCCTGTCTTTTAGGTTAGTGTATAAATTTTTAAGCTGCAGGTATGTGTCTTTTATATGCTCACGATGAGCTTGTCGTTCTTGCGCAGCCCGTTCTTCTGCAATCATTTTTTCCTGTCTTGCTTTTTCTTCTGCAGCAATGCGTTCATAACGTGCAGCTTCCCTCGTTTTTACTTTCGTGAGAACGTTCAGCACCCTTGCGGGATCTTGTTGTGCAAAAGTATGGGCCTGGTCTTTCCATTGAGTTGTAAAGCGGTTGAGAAGGGGAGAGATGAGTTCTCTTTCCACTTTTGCAAGATTTTGGTTATAGGGCTTCAGGAATTCCTCCTTTCGCTGCGTCCAATAAGCAATGGCTTGTTCTTCGTCATGAGCTTTGAGGCCTTTCTTAAAAGCTTCCTTTATAATTGTGGCATTGTTAAAGGCAGGATGCTTCATTTCTTCAAAGATAACTGCAAGGGTTGGACTGATCTTCTCTTGGGCTTGTAGTATACTTTTCTGCTGTAACAATTCATTAGCCCGTACTTCTTCTCGAATGCCTTCTTGTATAGGAGATATCCGAATCTCCTTATCTCCTCTAATACCAAGGAAATGATCTGCAACATTCCAGAAAACTTGCCTTGTGACAGCGCCCATGGCTTCGAGTTCGTTGGAAATGCGAGTGAATATTTTTGTAAGCAGATGGTCCTGTTTTTGCATGAGCTTGGCCAGAGAATCTGAATCAAGGTAGTCGGCTGCGGAAAGCTTCTCTCCTGATTTTGATAGAACTTCTGGAAGTTTTTCTGGTCGCCAAAAATCAAAAGTGCTCCCATACATATGCACATCCTCCCGATGGCGGGTCATGGCTACATAGGTCAAGTTTTGAGTCATTTCATAGGAAGCAAGCACAAAAGTACGGTCCACTGTCGTTCCTTGGGATTTGTGAATGGTCACGGCCCATCCTTGATCAAAGTAAGGATTGAGATTGGGAGAAAAAGAAACCTCTTTCCCTTCATCAAGCTGTACCTGGACTTTACTTTTTGTAAGGTTTGTAATTATCCCCATGCTTCCATTCTTAACCCCCAAGCCATCATTGTTACGGGTAAAGACAATTCGATCGCCTTTAGCAAACTCTCGTGCTTCCTTAAGGAGTGACTTACGACCGAAATCGTCTTCAATCTCTCGTGTAACAGTGTACGTGATTTCATCCTTTGAAAGATGTCCTGAGGCTTTTAAATGATCTCTTGCTTGTGTATTAAGGTCCCTTACATCTCGATTGCTATAGGCCATCATAAGCATGGTTTTGTTGGGATTATCTTTGTAGGCTTTGAGCCAATCTTCAATCAGAGCAGCTTTTGCCTCACTTCTCACCTCAATGGTTTGGCCTGGAGCACGCTCTACACCCATAAGGGAATCAAGTCCCTTTTTTTTAAGAAGAGCGTGCGCTTCCTTATATTGCTCTTCTTTCGATTGGGCTTTATTCACAAAGAGACGTGCCAGTTCTGTTGGATCAAGGTTTCTAGCTTCTAGAAACGGTTTATAAATCTCTGGCTTATCAAGAATTTCTTGTCCTGCTTCTTTTTGAAGGGCGCGCCATTTTAGAAAGGTGGGGTAGTTCTCATGGCTTTGAACAAGATTCCTCATCTGGACGTCCTTCATAATCTCTCGGAAAATAAGACCCGACAGGCGTGCTCCTACCTCATAGCGCTTTAAAATATCTTCCGATGCATCTCCATCGGAAAGATTTTCTTCAATCAAGTGAATATGTCCTCGCTCTTGATACGCTTGGATGGCTTTTGCGGATTCTTGCTTTCCAAACAAAATTGTTGCGTCTCTTTGCCAATTTTCCTTCTGCCGGATTATCTCTTCAAGGCGAGAAACGCCGATTCTTTCTGTGACTAATCGAAAGGCAGGCCCAGCTTCGACAGGTTGTAGTTGAGCCCCATCCCCTACAACAACAGCTTTAACCCCTAAGGTTTGTACAGCATTTAAAAATTTGTCAAATCGTTCCACATCCACCATGCCTGCTTCATCAAGGACAAGGATACTCTTTGAGTCATATTGACATCGTCCACCCTCAAAGGCCTTTAAAAATTTGTGAAGTGTTTGGGAAGAAATGCCACTTCCTTCTAAATTTTGAGCGGCTCTTCCTGTAGGAGCAAGGCCATAGACCCGATATCCTTCAGCTTCCCAAGTTTCTCGGCAAGCCTCCAAGGCTGTTGTTTTTCCTGCTCCTGCATATCCTACAAGGCATTGAT
>JAKBAL010000137.1 GCA_021809225.1 Pseudomonadota bacterium
CCGATCTCAGGAGGATTCGCCGTATTCGCCATGTTCTTTGGAGCTGGTAATCTTGTTTTTCCTCTCCTTGCCGGCAAAATAACACATAGCGCTTTTCTTCCTTCATTTGCCGGTCTTTCTCTAACAGGAATTATGGTTCCTTTCTTAGGTTTACTCGGAATTTTGCTCTATCAGGGGAGTTACCAGAATTTTTTTGATCGTTTCGGGAAGGTAATAGCCTTTGTCCTTATTTCCTTTATGTTACTTCTGTTAGGTCCCTTTGGCGCTCTTCCTCGCTGTATTACAGTTGCTTTTGGAAGTTTCTCAGTTTTAGCTCCATCTTTTCCCTTAAGCGGTTTCAGCCTTATAATGAGTGGGATCGTTTTTCTACTTTGCCTCAATAGAAATCAAATTGTTCCCCTTCTTGGCGCCGTTTTAGCCCCGATCAAAATTTTGTCCGTTGGCTTTATTTTATTGTTTGGACTCCTTTTCGCTCATTCTCCTCAACCAAGCACCATGTCTTCACTTGACGCTTTCCAAGATGGTGTTTTTCAAGGGTATCAAATGATGGACTTAATTGCGGCTTTCTTTTTTGCCACCGTTATTGCCCGTCATTTTCAGCTAAAGTTTGTTGAAAACGAGGGAAACAAAAATCGATCTTTTATCTTACCTCTTTATGCGATGCTTCTGGGTTCAAGTCTTTTGCTTATTGTCTATATGGCGCTTGTGTATTTAGGAGCAACCTTTTCCCAAGATCTTAGCAAGCACGCTCCTGAACAGTTTTTAAGTGTAATTGCCTATCTTACACTCGGAAACTTCGGAGGTCGTCTTGTAACCATAGCCATTATTCTCTCTTGTCTTACAACCGTCATTGCGCTTACAACCGTTTTTACGGACTTTCTTTATGAACAACTCTTTAAAAATCGTCTATCGCACACACTCTGCCTTAGCTTAACTATTGCCATAACATTTCTCATGTCCAATTTAGGGTTCAGCGGAATCGTCTCTTTCTTGACCCCCATCTTATTTTATCTTTATCCGCTCTTGATTCTTTTAACGGTTATCAATATTGCAACGTGGGTATGGGCAAAACTTAGACCGATTAAAGTCAGAAGCTCTAAAACATAAATTGTTAAGCCAAACCACTTACCCTCCCTTACATTATCTGTGAGAAATCCTCATAATGGTTATCTTGAGTAACAGCTCTTCCTCGTAAAGCAGATCGAATAGATAAGTGCTATCAATTAATAAGACTATCGCTTGCGTTTAAAAAAATCTTCTTGCACAAACGCAGAATAAGGAGAAACAACAAAAAAACCAGCAAGGGTCAACAAAACTTGTGGAAAGTGCTCTTCTAACGAAACATAAGGTCAAACCATAATTTCCCTTGCTTCAGCCTAAACTTTTGATTAAAAATATTGGGTTTTAATGAGAAACAAAATGAACTGGTAAGTTTTTTCAAAAAGACAAGCCATCACCAGAGGTCATTCACATGCAAACCCTCACATCTTCTATTCCTCTTCGCTCTTGGATCATCCTTATTTCAATTGGGATGCTCATCTTTCTCTTAAATATTGATTATACAGCCGTAAACCTCACGCTTGTTCCTATTTCAGAAGAAATCAGTGCCGATCTTAACAGTTTGCAATGGCTTTTAAGTGCATATGTGCTCGTCTGGGCCGCTTTTGTGATTCCAGCAGGCCGTATTGCGGACCATTATGGCAAACGCAACTCGCTGATCGCCGGACTGATCTTATTTATGGCAGGATCTTGTCTAACAGGTCTGGGGAGTTCCCTTGAAATCCTTATCTTAGGCCGAATTCTTCAAGGCATTGGTGCGGCCGTTTTTTCGGCACCCGCCTGGGCCTTTGTTTTCACCACCATTGCCCCTGAAAAACAGGGTTTTGCCATGGGAGTCATCTTATCTTTTGCCGGATTTGGGCTTGCCGCAGGACCTACCCTTGCCGGATTAATCATTGAAGAACTCAGTTGGCGCTGGATTTTTTATATTAACATTCCTTTAGGGCTTATCGTCATTAGCACGCTTAGAATTTATGCTGAAAAAGACACTCTCCCCAAGATTCAGAACAAAATTGATTTTGTGGGGGCTCTTCTTTTAGGATGTGGACTTTGCGTGTGCGTATTTTCTCTCAATCAAATTGAAGTATGGGGACTCGATAGTCTTCGCTTATGGAGCGTTATGCTCTTTGGAGCCTTACTCATTGGATTGTATTTTATGCGAGATCGTAAGCTTAAAGTACGCATGATTCCTCCCCACCTTTTTCAAAACAAAGTCTACATGGGAGCTACTTTTGGTGAATTTTTCATCACTATAAACTTTTCCATGGTTCTTGTTCTGATGGGCCTTTACCTGCAAAACACACTCCATTATTCAAGTTATGAAACAGGACTTATTTTTATTTCAATGACCATCAGCATGGGTTTTTTATCCCCTATTGGTGGAAAAATGATTGATACCTTTGGCATTAAAACCCCTATGGTTTTTGGGGCTTTAACAACAGCTATTGGCGTCGGAATGCTCTCTTGCTTAAAGACAGACTCTTCCCTCTTTTATGTTATCACGGCTCTATTCATCGTCGGGACAGGGTTAGGAGCTTATTTTACAGCCTGTAGCACGGCAATGATGCGTGCCGTTCCCCAAGAAGACTTGAACGTTGCTTCTGGCGTTTTCATGATGTTTATGATGATTGGCAACACATTAAGTATTATTCTTTCTACCAGTTTTGTCGTTTTTTTTGGTCAAGCGCATCTTTTACAAAGCAGTCAAAAGCAGGAAATGCTCTTAACAGCTCAACAGCATCAAGATCTTGTTAATATTATCTCTAAGGTTGAACATTCAGCGAGCCAGCTTAAAGACTTTCCTCCTGAACAAATTCCTCAGCTTTTAAGCTGGATCAACGAAGCTTTTGTCTATGGGCTTTCACTCAATATGATGTTCGGAACTCTTCTTGCCCTTATTGCAACTGGTTTGACGATCAAGTGCATTGGAAGCTTTAAAGCCCCTTCTTCTCAAAATCACACCCCAATTTCTTTATAGAAAAGCAAGTCACTGCCAAGTTTTTCAGCAGTGACTTGTGGATAGTAATTACCGGTGACCGCCACCGTGTCCACCACCAGCGTGTCCACCACCAACGTGTCCACCGTGGACATTACTGTGGTGGCCGTGGAAATTATCTCCATTGTGGTGATAATGATGGTGATAAACGTTATTACCGCCCCAGTAGCCACCACCCCAGCCGCCATCCCAGCCAAAGCCAGGTCCTGCACCATAATCGTAATAGCCACCATCATAAGGAGCTCCACCAAATAATCCACCATCATCGTATCCAACAGTGGTGCATCCGCCTAGCCCCAGCAATGCTATTGTGCTTAATAAGTAAACTTTTTTCATCTTCAATTCTCCCTTATAAGAGTGTTAATTAATGGTGATGATAATAGACCACAACCATCGACACTTTGCCCGTTCTCCAACCCTTCAAGTAGGGCAGAAGTAAGGCTTGTAATGATTCTCTTCAAAAAAAGAGAATCCAGCTTTCCTCACTGCCAACAATCTTGTTATGAAAGAGCATTGTCTTCCTTCATAAAAGCTATGGCACTTTGTATTTTGAATTCTTTCAGAATCTTCTTAAAAATTTATTAAAACTATTTTTTATTTTTTTCTCACACATAATTTTTGTTTAAAGAATAACATCCTGTCATTTAAAAGTGTTAAGATTACAGAAACAAAATAAGAAAATATCTTTGCCCCTCTCCCTCTTACACCTTTCCCTCTCCTAGAAAAAAATTGTTCTCCATTTCTATTAAATTAAGGAATAAACCGTTAAATTTTAGAAGTTAGAAAAGGCAAAAACATTTAAATTTAGGGAGACTTGCCATGAAAAAATTTTGTCTCATTAGCTTATATATCTTTTGCACATTCCTTACGGTGCCTATTGCACAAGCTAAAGATTGTTTAAAATTTTTGGAAGAGCAACCTGATTCCTTCGCGAATGGTGATGCTGGTTGCGTATATAAGTGGCAACATAACAATCGCTTAGCTTATCCTTTATTCTTCAAAGTAGATTCAGCGAAGGGATGTGGGTTTACTAATATAAACTTAAATGGAGATTACAAATCTAAACGACAATGTGATTAAGTTGAAGGCTAATCTGTTCTTATCTATTCTTACAAAAGATGATTACCCCATATTTATAATAAATCAACAAATAATTGTTAATTTAAAGAAGAATAAAAAAATAAAAAATAAAAAATAAAAAACAATTTAATAATTTAAAGAGACACACCATGAAAAAATGAGCCTTATGAGTTTGTGTACACTTTGCACGTTCGCTGCTGTGCAAACGGCATAAGCCGAAGATTGTTTAAAATTTGTGGAAGAGTATGAACATGCCTACACGGATGGAAGTGCTGGTTGTTTGTATAACATGGATACTGGACTCCCAAAAAAGGATCAATCAAAAGGCTGTGAAGTTGATAATTTAATATTACATGGAGAATTTCTAGATAAGAAAGAATGCGATTAAATTGAGCTTCAGTCTGTCTTATCTACGATTAGACATCACTGCGAATGACCTGACCTCGCCGGTTTTCGACAGGATTATTCAGTGCTTAGTCAACAAAAATCCAAAAAGCGCTAAGCTTTCAAAGGAAGTACTCTTCCCTCATTTTGGCAGTCAAGGCTATTTTAATTGAATTTATCCACAGGTTATGTTAAGGCTTTCATTATAATTTTAGTCAAGAGAGTCTTAATGTTACAACGTATCTATAATTGGATTTTAAGTTTTGCAAATCATCCTTATGCTATTTGGATTTTAGGGGCTGTTTCATTTGCAGAAAGTTCCTTTTTTCCCATTCCTCCCGACCCTCTTTATATCGCCATGCTACTTAGCCGCAAAAACCAAACGTGGACACTCGCCTGGGTTTGTACCATTACATCTGTTGTGGGTGGGTGGCTTGGATATGCTATTGGCTATGGTCTTTATGAAACCCTGGGGGAATTCATTCTTCAAACCTACGGCCTACAAGGAGCCTTTGATAAGTTTCAAGATAGCTTCAACGAATGGGGTTTTTGGATCGTCGCCCTCAAGGGCCTCACCCCTATCCCTTTTAAAGTCGTAACTATTGCTTGTGGCGTGACGGGACTTGACTTTACATCTTTCACAATTGCGTCCTTTATTGCTCGAGGATTCCGATTTTTTACGTTAGCCCTTTTATTTTGGTATTTTGGTCCCTCTATTAAAGATTATATTGAGAAAAACCTTACCTTTGTAACACTCGCTTCTTTTGCAGCTCTTTTAGGTGGATTTGCTGTCATTTATGCTTTAGGCTAGTGCATAAAAAGGGAGGGTTTTATGTGCTTTAAATATCTTAAAAAGGTATCATCGCAAAAGGTGCTCATGATAATTTTACTTATTTCTGCCGTCATTTTAGCCTTGGCTTATATCATGGAACATTTTTTTGATATTCATCCCTGCCAAATGTGCCTTTATGAAAGAAATGTTTTCATAGGAACAGCGGGGATAGCCTTTGTAAGTCTTATTTCACTTCCCGAACATTCTAAATATTATGCCATTGTGGCGCTAGGATTTATCTTTATGGGGGGAGCTTTTCTTGCTGGGTATCATGTCGCCATCCAACAACATTGGATCGCTTTGCCCGCTTTTTGCTCATCTACTGACTTGAGTTCCCTTGACTCTGTTCAAGCTTTAAAAGAACAGCTTTTGCAAACACCTTTTGTCCGCTGCGATCAGGTAACATGGAGCTTCCTTGGACTGTCTCTTGCCGCTTATAATGCTCTTATTTGCCTGTTTACGAGCCTCTTGTGTTGGAAATGGGTTTGTAAACATAAATATACATGAGAATTCTCCCTAGCCACCCTTCAGCAAAAAGCCAAATTGACTCTATGCTACGGGTTAATTTAGCGGGGGAATATGGTGCTAAGCGCATTTACGAAGGTCAACTCGCTGTTTTAAAACACAGCACATCTGCCCCGCTTTTAGAGCATATGAAAGACCAAGAGCTCGCTCATCTGCAAGCCTTTGAATCACTGGTTGTCAAAAATCGTGTCCGTCCGACTCTCCTGCAGCCTCTTTGGCACGTTGCGGGATACGCCTTAGGCGCAGCAACAGCTTTTCTCGGTGAAAAGGCGGCGATGGCCTGTACAGCAGCTGTTGAAGAGGTCATCGATGAGCATTATGAGAAACAACTCATACACTTAGGGGATCACTACCCAGAAATGAGAGAACTTATTTTTAAGTG
>JAKBAL010000138.1 GCA_021809225.1 Pseudomonadota bacterium
GAATATGGATATGGATATGGATATGGATATGGATATAGTTACTTTAATTAACCCTTTTTTAGTGAAAGCAGAAGATGAAGAAAAATTTATGAAATTGTGGAAAAAAGTTGATGATTACATGAGGACTCAAGATGGATTTATTGGCACAAAGCTACATAAAAGCATCGATAGCCGAACTAATCTTCCCCCGGCTACCTTTCGATTCGTTAATGTAGCCCTATGGCAGAGTGTTGAAGCCTTTGAAAAAGCTATCTGTTCCCAGAAATTTAAAGAGAGCGCAGGAGAACTCTTGCCCTATTTAGGAGGTCCTGGATTATATGAAGTTATCGTTGAGTAAAAAGCTGGAACCTTAAAACTCAAAACACCCTCACCCGCCCTTTTGGAGGATCTCTCTCCCCAAAAGGGGGGAGGTCGCTGCGAAGTAGCGAGTGAGGGTAAAAATGAACGTTATCGAGCTATTATTCCAAAAACTTATCCAATACACGTTACTTGGGAGGCATTTAAGCTCCCTGTTGCTAAAAAATCATTTATTTTATTATAACCGAATACAGAGATGAAATCATAAAATGATCTTAACCGAAAACAAAAGTCAAACATGACAATTACTTATCACTCGAAAACATACAAATTAAACTCTTAAAAGAGATGATTCATTGTATGAAAGTCATCAATTTTCTTCCACCAGCGGAAGCGAATCAATTCTTTCTCAAGTTATTCAATTCAGTTAATCATGGAGGATATCTGTGAGATAAGCGGACCAATTCATGCCTCATATTGATGAAGTTATCGAGTCTTTGGCGAAGCAAATCCTACTGATTATTCTTTTAAGGTTTTGAAGGTTACATCGTAATTCCCATAAAAAAATTGCAAGTTTTTGAGGCCTAATCTCCTCTTTTCTTGCAATTATTTTATCAAATCATGGCCAATTTTGCTAGGTTTTTCCTAGCTTCTATCATTTTTTAACGTTTGACGAGTTAATTTTCTGCGGCAATTTTACGCTTAACCTGCTGCCATAGACTTGAAAGCTCAGCTACAGATGATCCTTGAAAAGAAATGCCTTTTTCTTGTGCCATAGATTTAAGATATGAATATCGTTTTATAAATTTCTTAAGACTTATCGCAATAGCTTCCTCGGGATTAACTTTGCAATGTCGAGCAAGACAACAACAAGCCATAAATAAATCTCCAATTTCTTCCTTTAAAGCGTGTTGTTGGGAAGGATTGATTGGTTTTTGCAGTTCTTGCAGAACTTCATTAACTTCCTCCTGTACCTTCCTCGCAGCTTCAATAGGAGAATCCCAATCAAAGCCTTCTTGAGCAGCACTTTGAGAACAAAAGTAAGCTTGCATTAAAGGTGACGGCGATTCATTCATGGCAAATCCTTTCGTACAACTCAAAACAGATAGTCAAGTTAACCTAATGGTATGGGCCTGCCTCGTTGGTCTCATTAAGCTGAGAGATATTCGGGCTCAAAGGCTCCAAAATAACAAAAAGAGGTCCACATGGAAATAAAAGCATTAGGAATTGATCTTGGCAAGAACTGGTTTCAACTTCATGGGGTTGATTATTTTAAATTTTACACCCTGACTAACTCATACAGGGCTAACGCCAAGGCCACAGACACGTTTAAGGTTGGAAACGTGGGATCTGTGGAGAGTTTCACGAGGAAGTCACATTTTTCTTGAGTCAGATGGCGCAGTCCTACTCCTTCTGCTCCCATAACAAGGGCAATCTTACCAGGCACATCAGCTTGGGAAAGTACTTTCGGAGCTCTCTCATCAAGGCCTATGGTCCAAAATCCTTTTGTCTTAAGCTCGTCCAATGTCCGAGCAAGATTTGTAACTTTCCAGACAGGTAAATGCTCAAGTGCTCCCGAAGCCGCTTTTGCCAAAACGCCACTTAAAGGAGGCGCATGGTGTTCAGTCATCACAACACCAAAAGCTTGTAAAGCTCGTGCTGTTCTTAAGATAGCGCCCACATTATGAGGATCGGTCACTTGATCTAAAATTACCAGAACGCCCTTCTCTTTTTGGCACAAGTCTTCAAAAGAAGGTTCGGGGAGAGGAGAAACTTCCATAGCAATGCCTTGGTGTACAGCTCCTTCTGGCAACAGGCGAGAGAGAGCCGCTGAATCAATACATTCACTTTTACAAGAGGGAGAAAGGTCTTTTGCCAAGGACTCCGTCATAAACAGACGAAAACAGTGCCGCTGAGGATTTTCAAGTGCGGCTCTACAAGGATGAATTCCCCACAACCAAAGACGGGATGAATCTTGAGGAGATCGTTGAAACCGTTTCGCCATTATTCTTTAACGACAAAAAGAGCTTCAACTTCGATAGCTACGCCGAAAGGAAGTCCGCTAACTCCCACAGCTGCTCGTGCGTGTTGACCCACTTCTCCAAAAAGATCCACCATAAGATCAGAAGCACCATTGAGGATTTTTGCATGGTCTTTAAAAGTGGGGGTTGCATTCACAAATCCGCCGAGACGTACGCACCGTACAACTCGGTTTAAGTCGTTTTCACATGCTACTTTTAACTGGGCAAGAATGTTAAGGGCACAGAGGCGAGCGGCGGCTTGACCGTCTTCACTTGTAAGATCGTGATCAATCTTGCCAAGATATTTCAGCTCTCCATTCCAAGAGGGAAGTTGGCCAGAAATAAAGACAAAGGACCCTACTTTCACAAAAGGAGCATAGTTTGCAGCAGAAGCAGGCGGTAAAGGTAATACAATCTTAAGTTTTTGAAGACGAGATTCGATCATGATATGTTCCTTTAGCTTTGAGGATTATGAATTATTATCCTCAGTTAGCTTCTTCCCTAAAAACTTCATTCAAGGTATACTCTTTTTCTTCGTGTTTAGAAAGATTCTTTAAAATTTGTTTCCATGATCGATCTTATCGCATCTTCCTATGAAAACGATTTGACAAGTGCTTTTGATTAATTATAGTCTCCCACATATATTTATTTTTCCCAAAGGACGCTTTTGAATGACAAAACGAATTGAAGCAAAGCATAAAATTGATCGACGCTTAGGAGTTAATCTATGGGGTCGCCCAAAAAGCCCTCTTAATGCCCGTGCTTATGGTCCAGGTCAGCATGGCCAGCGTCGTTCTAAGCCTTCAGATTATGGACTTCAGCTTACAGCGAAGCAGAAATTAAAAGGATATTATGGAAATATCACAGAAAGACAGTTTCGACGACTTTATGCAGAAGCCGTTCGTCGACGGGGTGATACGGGTGAGAATCTCATTGGGCTTTTGGAATCTCGGTTGGATGCGATTATCTATCGTATGAAGTTCGTTCCCACTGTTTTTGCGGCGCGGCAATTCGTAAACCATGGACATATCCTTGTGAATGGCAAGCGAGTAAACATCCCCTCTTATCTTTCAAAGCCAGGTGATATTATTGAAATTCGTCAAAAGTCTAAGGAAATACCTATTGTTTTAGAAGCTGCTCAATTAGCAGAGCGTGATGTTCCAGATTATCTTGAGGTTGATCATAAAGCAATGAAGGGAACTTACGTACGTACACCAACTCTTTTAGAAGTTCCCTACCCTGTTCAAATGGAACCCAATCTTGTTGTTGAGTTTTACTCTCGATAATTCTTTGAAAGGGTCCTTATTTCTTTTTCCCTTCTAGGGCGCTTAGCTCAGTTGGTAGAGCAGCTGACTCTTAATCAGCGGGTCGAAGGTTCGATTCCTTCAGCGCCCACCAGAAAAATCAATAACTTAGCAAGGGGATAAAAATTTATAAACCTTCTAGGTAAGCACATGGCAAGCAAATTTTAAAAAGTCATAAAACTTACATCTTCCCTAATTCCCCTCTAAATTTTTTTCCAAGGTCATTTAAAATTAAAAGAGCGGCTAACTTGATTGGAAACGCTGGTGTTAACTTTGATGAAAGTAGCGTATGAATTAAAAAGGAGGCTGTTGTAGTCTCTGGATAAGAATTTTGCGTAACCTTCGTATCGTCGTAAGAGTAAATTTGCAGCTCCTATTTGGTAATAGCGAGAAGACTTAATTAACTGAAAATTATTGGTATTTCTTCAAAAAAATTATTGTGAGAAAATTTAATGTCACACTGCTGAGTCTTTATTTAATACAAACACACAACCTATTGCCGTAATTATATGTTATTGATTTTATTTTAGGAGCATGATTAAATTTGAAAATTAAGATCAGCAAAAACCTAAAATAAAAAATAAGGAACTACATCTCTTAGTTTAAAAAATATGCGCAACATGACTACCTTTAAAGCACTAATCGTTTGTATTGGGCTTATTTTAAGTCTTATTTACCTTACCTTTTCTTATATACAAACCTCTAAAAATATACACAACAAAAACGAAGCTTTATTTCTACAAACCCAAGAGGAAATTATAGAAGCTTTAGTGCAGTTTCAACGCTATTTAAATTTAATAGAATCTAGATTATACGACTCATTCCGCGATAATACCTCTATTCATGAGATTCTTTCCTTAAGAGCGGAGCATTTCATAGACAGTAGATTTCCCGAGATTATTACTCTTGCTTATATTTCAGCTAAAGAACCTACAACTTCTTATTCAAAATATGGCAAAACTGTCTTTAATGTTGATGCCCCGCAAAAAGAAAATTTGTCAAGCCCCCGAGAGTAGGTCCAAAAGAAATCTCGTAGTGAGGAATAAAGAGCTTGCGAGCGCGCTTTCAAATAGCGCCGTAGTGAGCGAGCTCATAGGGTTTGATTTTGAAGCGAATAAGAGGAGATGGAGGACGATACCCTAGGCTAGAGTGAGGTCTTATGTGGTTATACTCATTAACCCATTGAGCTATGATCACTCGAGCTTCCTTGAGAGTGTGAAAATACTCAAGATTTAAGCATTCGTCTCTGAGACTTCCGTTAAAGCGCTCGTTAAATCCATTCTCCCAAGGAGACCCAGGTTCAATATACGCTGTTTTTACTCCCAGGTCTTTTAACCATTTTTGAAGAGGATGAGCGGTAAATTCACTTCCATTATCGCTCCTTATATAATCTGGGAGCCCTTTTGTAAGGAAAAGAGTGCTCAGAGCATCTAAGACATCATTACTCTTAAGCTGATAATCCACACGAATTGTAAGGCATTCTCGAGTATATTCATCAATCACGGTCAGCATCCTGATTTTCTTTCCATTGCTTAAGCGATCAGAGACAAAGTCATAACTCCAGACATGATTTGGATAAAGAGGACGGAGACGAATGCAGGATCCATCATTGAGATAAAGACGCTTTCTTTTAGGCTGTTTTGTGGGGACTTTCAGACTCTGCTCTCTCCAAATACGCTCAACTCGTTTATGATTGATCCTCCAGCCTTCAGCTTGAAGAAGAGCTGTAATTCTTCTATAGCCATAACGACCATACTTTTGAGCCAGGCGGATAATATCCTCGGTGAGAGCTTCCTCATCGTCTCCCCTCTTAAGAGGACGACGAATCGTCGATCGATGAACCCCAAGCGTTGAACAAGCATGGCGTTCAGAAACACCATACCTTTGCATTGCATTTGTTATATAAAACAGGCGGCGCTTGGGGCAAGCTACTTTCCCTGAACAACCTCCTGAAGAATCAGTTTATCCACTGTAAGATTAGCAACGGCTTTCTTTAAGCGATTGTTCTCTTTCTCAAGCTCTTTTAGACGTCTGGCTTGGTCCATTTGCATCCCCCCATATTCCTTACGCCATTTGTAATAGGTGGCATCTGAAATGCCTAATGTCCTACAAATCTCAGAAATAGACTGACCCTCGTGAATCAACACCTCTGCTTGGCGTAGTTTCCGAATGATTGCTTCTGAGGTATGGTGTTTCTTTGCTGACATGACGCTTTCCTCTTTCTGATTGATCCAATTTAATCTCATACCTTCCCCATCCCAAAACGAATTTGCTACGAGATTATTTCTGGACCTCTTATACGGGGGCAGGACACAAAATACGCGCTCCTTCATTGATTCCGAAGTTGTTAAGGCAGCTCTTATCGAAAATATGGCATCATTTGCTGATGATATTCTTTCTTCCCTGGGAGAAAAGCCCAATCGGGCTATGTCGACAGCCGTCGAACGCCGCTATGGGAACAGCGGAAAAATTTCAGTAAATCTTCGCACAGGCGCTTGGCTTGATTGGCGGGATACATCAGTAGCCGGCGGACCTTTTGAAATGCTGACCAAACTTAAGGGCTTTTCTTTTAAA
>JAKBAL010000139.1 GCA_021809225.1 Pseudomonadota bacterium
TGAGAATTAATAATATACTGGTAAGCTGGCGGTGCTTTTTTATAATTTTCACCTCGTTTTTTAGTATGATCGATCACCTTTTGTTTATGACGCTGTAGGCGTTTTTCAAAAGTTTCAACTGCTTGTTCAAGGCTAACATAGGCATCATCCGTTTCTTTATGAGCCCTTATGTAAAGTTCACCCCTTATATGCATCTCAATATCGCAATTAACCATAGGGCCATCCTTTGAAAACGTCACTGAACATTCCAAAGGACTTAAGTCATATTTTTGGCAAATATCCTGAATTTTCTCATCGGATTGGCGTCTTAGCGCTTCACTAATTTCAATTTTTTTACCCGTAATTTGAATTTGCATGGAACCACCCTTCCTCTTTTATGTTTTCTATACCTTTATGATAGAACTATTATAGTTCTGAGTCAATTTTATATGCCAAAACGTTTCAATTGCGCTCAGATTGCCCCTTATTAATGACGCCCACATGACAACCTTCATTGTGACAGGTATGACCAGGAGGGCAATCTGAAGTTTTTTCACAAAAGCACCTACACACTTTATCTTTAGGGCTGCAATAAACTGGCGCTTCATTACAGCTCTGACGGATGCAGTCTGCGGAAGTTGAACATTTTTGGAGGCACGACTTTACCCGGCTCCACTGGGGTCCTAATCCTGGAACACAAGACATACCTCTTTGGCAATGCCTATCCGTTGTGCATGCAATAGAATACTCACCCGAACCTATAGTCACAAGAACTGCCAGGGTTAAGATCTCGAGAACTTTTTTCCTAAGCATAATATTGTCCCTTGCAAGTTGCGTTTTTATCTTTCAGCTTTTATAATTACTTCATATTTTTTCTCTTAATGCCTTCAGGATTATTCCCATGAGATTAAAAAAGCGTTAAAACCTAAAAAATACAAAGAAAGAAGGTCAATGGAGAAATTAAGCCAACCTCTTTGGGAGCCAAGCCCTTCCCAAATTCAAGATGCCAATCTCACCTCCTTCATTCAAAAGGTGAACGACCGTCATGACCTAAAGCTTTCCACCTTTGAATCACTGCACCATTGGTCCGTTAGCCATATCCAGGATTTCTGGAAGGCTGTGTGGGATTTTTGTGGGTTGATTACATCACAGACAGGAAAGCGAGACGTTCACTTTCCACAAGGCCTTTTTAAACCAGAATTTTTCACGGATGCAAAACTCAATTTTGCGGAGAATTTGCTCCGCCCGCGCGCCTCAGATACTCCTGCAATTATTTTTTGGGGAGAAGACAAGATTAAACGAACCTTAACTTTTGCGGACGTTTATCAGGAAGTCGCCCGTCTTGCGGCTTATTTAAAGTCTCTGGGTGTTCAAAAGGGCGACCGCATTGGTGGATACGTCCCCAATACCCCACAAGCCGTCATCGCGATGCTGGCAACAACGTCCCTTGGAGCTATTTGGTCTTCTTGTTCTACTGACTTTGGGGTAAGTGCTGTCATCGACCGTTTCGGTCAAATTACCCCAAAAATCTTATTCATGGCCGATGGATATTATTATAACAACAAACGCTTTAATTGCATGGGAAGGGTGGATGAACTAACCCAAGGCCTCCCCACTCTCGAGAAAGTTATTATCTTCCCTTATGGAGATCAGCCTCTTTCTCTCCCTTCCGATTTTTTACTTATCGGCTGGGAAGAAGCTCTGGCACCATTTAATCTCGTCACAGATATTGAGTTTGTCCAAGTTCCCTTTAATCATCCTGTTTACATTATGTATTCCTCAGGAACAACTGACGTCCCAAAATGCATTGTTCATGGAGTGGGTGGAACACTTTTACAGCATCTTAAAGAACATCAACTCCATTGTGATATTAAGCCAGGAGACCGCGTGTTCTATTTTACCACCTGTGGATGGATGATGTGGAATTGGCAAGTCTCTGCCCTGGCGTCGGGGGCGACTCTCTTACTTTATGATGGAGCTCCGCTTATCGCTGCAGGTCAAATTTTGTGGCAATACGCCGAAGTTGAAGGAATCACCCATTTTGGAACCGCAGCTAAATACATTGATGCTCTTCAAAAAGCGGAGATTCACCCCAAAAATATCTACAATCTTTCAAAACTACGCATGATCACCTCAACAGGGTCACCGCTGGTTCCTGAAAGCTTTGATTTTATTTATAAGCATGTTGCTTCAGATATCTGTCTGGCGTCTATTTCAGGCGGCACGGATATCATTTCTTGCTTTGCCTTAGGAAATCCAATTGGTCCCGTTTGGCGAGGAGAACTTCAGGCACCCGGCCTTGGAATGAATATTCATGTTTTTGATCAGAATGGCCAGATTATTGAGGAGCAAAAGGGCGAATTAGTTTGTTCAGCGCCCTTCCCTTCCATGCCAGTCTATTTCTGGGAGGATAAGGGAGACCTTAAATACCACGCAACCTATTTCGAAAAATTTCCGGGTGTGTGGTGCCATGGTGATTACGTGGAACACACCAATCATAATGGATATATTATTTATGGGCGATCAGACACGGTTTTGAATCCTGGCGGCGTTCGCATTGGCACTGCTGAAATTTACCGACAAGTTGAACAAATCCCCGAAGTTTTGGAAAGCCTTGTGGTAGGTCAAGACTGGCAAGGAGATGTACGGGTGATTTTGTTTGTGAAATTGAAAGATGAACTCATTATAACTCCAGATCTTATTCAAATCATTAAACAAAAAATCAGACAGAGCACTTCACCTCGCCATGTGCCGGCAAAGATCCTTCAAGTGGCTGATATTCCTCGCACGAAGAATGGAAAAATTGTTGAGCTGGCTGTTCGTGAGATCATCCATGGGCGGCCTGTGAACAACATCTCCTCTCTCGCCAATCCTGGGACATTGAAATTATATGAAAATCTTGAGGAGCTTCAGGGAGAGTGAGCAGCAATATGGTCTTAAATAATTAAGCCCATTTTGCGTTCAACCGCTGTTTGAACTGGATTGCACTCGCCACGGCGAAGCCTTGGGCGTAGCCGAGTCGGAGCGCATGCTCCTCGCAATGATGGTTTTCTTGGTTGTCTCCGTCTCTAGACCCGAGATAACCTGCGATCCTCTCCTTCACTTATTCCCTGCTGAAATCTTTACACAAATTTTTACAATTAAGGTGAAAAGCGTTTGCCTGTGTGAGCTTTTCATTTACTGCCTGCGAAAGCTTCTCATTCATTTTTAAATCTTTTTTTTCTTTTGCACACGCTTGCTTAGCTTTGTCGCATTTGTCCAAGCAACTCACACAAGCCTCACGATTTTTTTCGACCAAGTTTTTTGAAGCTGGGGCACAGATATCAAGGAGAGTTTGACACTCAGACTTTGGCGGAGGTTCATCTTTAGCAGCCCTCACCTGTTGAGCTGTCATCATTAAAAGAAATGCTAAAGCAATACATATTTGTTTCATTGAGTTTTTCCCCTTACCCTCTTATTTTTGGTTATTATCTCAACCTATAGGTTAATAATTTCTTAAGCAATCCACTTTCTTCGTTCCTCACAAAGAGTATCCTCAAGAATGGCTTGTCGGATGCTGGAAAGAAGGCGATTCATAAAATGCACGTTGTGAACCGTCAGAGCTTGCAGGGCCAAGAGTTCTTTTGCTTTGAGAAGATGATGAAGATAGCTACGAGAGAAACTCTGGCACGTCTGACACCGGCAGGTTTCATCAATGGGGCGAGAATCATCACGAAAACGAGCGTTGCGGAGATTCATATGTTCCCTGTCCCGTGGATCTTCGCCCATACCCTCCCACACCGACACAGGAACCAAAGCTCCTCCATGGCGAGCGAGACGTGTGGGGTGAACGCAATCAAAAGTATCAATACCTTGCTGTACCCCATAAAAAATATCGCTAATGCCCCCAATACCCAGAAGGTGGACAGGACGCACGGGATCTAAGGGCTCCATGGCCATTTCGACAACTTCCGCCATTTGCGTTTTATTGGCCCCTAAGGATCCTCCAACCGCATGACCAAAGAAAGGGTGGCTATTGACAAAGTCCGCGCTCACCTTTCGCAAATCAGGATAAACGCCACCTTGTGTAATGCCATAAAGAGCTTGCAAACCAATGGGGCCGTTTTGAAATTCCTTAAGACTTCGGACTGCCCATCTGTGGCTCATGTGCATGGATCGTTCTGTGTATGACTTATCTACATGAAAAGGTGTGCATTCATCCAATACAACAATAAGATCCGCCCCCAAGCCGCGCTGAACTTGGATTGATTTTTCAGGGGTTAGGGCATGCTTTTTTCCATCAAGATAGGATTTAAAGGTTGCTCCCTCCTCGTTAATTTTTAAAAGACTCTTGGGTCGTAAAGACTGACGCCGCCCTTTAACTTCTTCCGCAATGGAGCCATGACCAAGACTAAAGATTTGAAACCCTCCCGAATCGGTCAACATAGGGCCATCCCAGCCCATAAACTGATGGAGTCCCCCCATTTGAGCCACAATCTCTGGCCCTGGTTGCAACATGAGATGGTAGGTATTGGCGAGGATAATTTGAGTATTTTCTTGACGCATGTTTTGAGGAGTGGCCCCTTTAATCGCTGCCTTTGTCGCACAAAAGATAAAGGCCGGGGTTTCCACAACCCCATGAGGTGTTGAGAGCGTGCCCAAGCGTGCTTTTGAGCCCAAAGCTTGGAATTTAATGTCGAATGTAAAATTTAAAGTATCCATCACCTAACCATGAGTCGTGCCAAATACACAAAAGGGATGCCCACAAAAGCAATAAAAACCCTCAAAATGTACGTTCCTAGCACATAAGTAAACAGGACTGTCTTCCACGGCAAGGGGGAAGGTGCAAAAACCATCCAGGCCAACACACTAAAAATCAAATTATCTAAAAAAGCGCCGATCAGCGTCGCTACAAAGGATCTAAACCACAACAACTTACCCGCCGTAAGACGAGAGAGTGCCGCAAAGATCCAAATATCATTAAATTGACCAACCGCATAGGCAATAAGGCTTGCGACAATCAACGCCGGGACAGGAAAAAATAAGACACACATAGCCTGATGTGCATCATAAAAGCCTCCCGCTGGTTTAAAACCAATCGTGAGTAACATAAAGAAAGAGACGACAATCATACCCATAAAACTTAGCCAAACAGCTTTACGGGCTTGAGATTTCCCATAGTATTCTGTCAAAATACTGCTCACGATAAAAATGGAAGAAAAAACGATCGTTCCAAGGGCGATAGGTTCATGAAAAAACTGATAAGTTGTGGCTTTTTGCACTTGAAGGTTGGCTACAACCACCGCAAGGGAGCTATAAACCATCAATCCTACAGCCCCAAATAGACGCATCATTAAAAGGATCACAAGGCCGCAACTCACGAGCAATATCAAGGTTAGGGCCTCGGGTGGCTGGTGTTGAAGCCATGTCACAAGAGTATGAGGAGAGAGGGAAAGATGCATTGTCGTTATCTATTAATCAGTCATCAATTATCAGAAGCTTTATCTGACTTCATCTAAAAGGAAAAGCAATTGTTCAATCACCTTGGTCTAAAGAGAGGATCAATTCTTCAACATCAACACATAAATTCGCCGCCAACCATTTAAGCACTTTCTGGGATGCCTGTCGTTTAGAGGATTCAAGTTGAGACAAATAAGACTGCGTAATGCCAATTTGTGTTGCCAATTCCTCCATGGTTTTGCCGCGATATTGACGCCAGACACGAATTGGATTTTCCCCATTGACCAATCTTAGAAGCAACTCATGAGGAATGGTTTCACTATTTTTTATTTCTCTCAATGGCTTGAGAAAACAAGACATCATCATCATAAACTTTGATAAGCTCTTGATATTCCTTATAAGGGATAATGTCCCATTCGGGTTTACCCCCTTTTTCAATAATCTGCATTTCATGTTTCATCTGTAAGTTTCTCCTCGAGGTGCAATTGTAACAACATAAACCTGTAAAATATCATTATGGATTCGATACAAGATGCGCCAATCTCCAACACGTAATCTAAATCCTTCGACTCCCTTAAGTTCCTTGATATTATCATTTTTTAACATAGGGGTTTAGGTTCTATCCGGTTTTGTCATTCCCCCCGGGCGGTCGAGTAGCCCGGAGCTAATGCTCCAG
>JAKBAL010000140.1 GCA_021809225.1 Pseudomonadota bacterium
GGGTGGGTATTTATGGTTTGGAAAAAATAGTCCACTCTACGGCCTTCTGTGAGCGTTTTTTGATGTGGGTGTCAGAGGGGAAAAAGTTTTGGAGGAGAAATTCTTGTGAAGATATACGATAAAACCAAGGGAAACACTAGTTTTTTTAAGGAATTTTTGAAAGATCATTGCGGAATTCTACAAGGCGGGCCGCTACCTAATCGCTCGGGGATTTTTCATTACGCATAAACCGTCAGATTTTTTGCAACGCCTAACTGTTTCATGAAAAAAAAATTTCACGTCACTGTCTGGTTTCTTAAAATTTTGTAGCCTGTTGTCGCTTGCGACCAAGCGCAGTTGTTTTGCAACGTATAAGCGCGCACTCCGAAACTTTCTCCGTGAACGGTCGAATTATTTTTTCAAAACCTGCGAATCAACCATCAAAAATTAATTCTTCGATGGGTTGGTGAAGGGGCAAAAAAGCTTTTGCCCCTTCACCCCAAAAAAAATCGGAAGATGCCGAAAAAGGCAACAGCAGGTGGCCATGAAAAAAAATGGAAAAAAATCCGAAATCCAGAATGGCGCACTTGCGCATGTTTATGCTTGTGCGAGCCTAGCCGGCGGCTGTAATAAGGTTTTTGGTGTCAGGGAGATGCATGCGCAATGATACAATCTATCTCTGATGTGAGTGGGATATTACGGATTTTCACGAAGGGGTTAGGAGCTAAATTTGACAACAACAAACTCAAGCAATTCCAACTTATAGGCGCCGTCAGGCCAACAAAGCGCAAAGGCGCGTAAGTGCGCACTGGCAAAAAACCAGTGACTTCGGATGACGGATAGGGGATCGCTTTTCAATCCAATGTTACAGCTGTGTGGCACAAATTTTGTCCTGTCTACCAACGAAGTGGGATTAAATCTCCCCCTCCTATAACCTCCCCATCCAATCAAAAATTTGACAAGCTGTGTGAAAGAAAATTGAAAAATAAAATCGCTCGTTCGCTTCGCAACGCCGAAGTGCGCGCTTACATGTTGCAATGCAACGCCGCTTCGTCGCAAGCGACGATGTCCCATAAACTTCTTTAGAGCCTGATGTCCGCAGATAAAAAAAAATTTGTTCCGTAAAACAAAAACACCAATTTTTGTAAAAAACTTTTCAACAAAAATTGTGGAAAAGTTATTGGACAAAACCTGCAAACAAAGACGTTTACGGTTTGAACACGGCGAGTCTAAAAAATAGGCAGTGTTACCCACAGGGTACACAAGCCCATGCCACGCTTAGCTAGAGGGGCTGCTAAGCATGGGCTGTGCACTTGTGGATAAACCAACCACGGCATGCAATGGACTTTCACCGCCTAGATCTGTTCGCAGCAAACATCCTTAACGGGCTTCGCCCATTAAGGAAATAACCCCTGCATCAGCATTACGGTCGTCCGCTTCTTCGCTTCGCTCAGATGCGACCTCCCTTTCCGCTTACAATTGGAAGTTAAACCCGCATCGAGGATGTATTCTTATTTGCATCGGCATTATGACCAACATGGGAGGTCTGTAATTGCCCTAAATCCGCCCCACACCATACGCACCTTCCATGTGCAATAAAATCATTTAAATTCAATATGTTATATGGGATTGGATGTGTGCGGGGTGTGTACAACTTGTATACATCATCTATTAATTCATTGTATTAATTTTATTTTAATGTGTACAAAATGTACACACCCCGTACACATTTCGATTAGCATTTTGAAGTCATCCGCCTGAATCGAAAGTAACGCGAAGAAGCGGCCTCCATCTCATTCAAAAACTAGAAAAATAAATTATTTCATGTGGTTAGGATGGTATATAAAAGTGATTGATATACTGCTCTATCTTCCCAAAATCTTCTAACTTTTCAGCGAAAAATAGAAAAATTGCTTTGTATACAAACCGCATACATTTGTGTGCAAAATGTATTCTATACGTATACAGTTGTTAATTAATCAATTGTATTTTTATTATTTTTAATGTATACAGTTTGTGCACTAAATGTATACAACCACTGCCATGGGAACATCCAAGATGCCATTAACCGATTTAATTACCATCCGCCTTCCTGCTGAAAAACGTTTTTGGTATGAAAAGGAGGCAGCCCGTCAAGGGAAAAGATTGAGCGCTTATTTACGCGAGTGTTTGGAAAAAAGTGAAGCCTCTTTCCATAACCTTTCAGGAAGCTTACCTAAACTTTCTTCCCATGACCAAGGGATTTTATTGGAAATTCTCCTAATCCTTCGCTACATTATCAGCCCTGAAAAATTAAATCTTGTCCGAAACGATCTCAAACGTTTAAATATTCCAACGTGGAAAGGGGAATAATTTTCATTGAATATAACATGAATGATATGCTAAAACTGGGCGTTGATATTGGATAATTTCAACGTCTGGTCTTATCCATTTTACGGCTACGCGGAGCCTGAATAATCCGCGACAAAATTATAATAAGAAAACATCACATAGATGTTCAGATTATAAATCTGCTGCTTTAAAAATTCCCTCACAAAAACTTTTGTGAGGGAATTTTCTGTCAATCTTAGTGGGTATTACTACCAAATGTAGGATGCAACTTTTTAACTCGTTCCTGAGAAAGGCCTGTCATTTTTATTATTTCCTCAATATCCTTACCAGCACGCAACATGTTTACGGCAACCTCTTCTAAGCCCTTTTCTTTTACAGCTTGATCGTGTTCTGTAAGAGAAGCGAAAAACTCATCTGAAGCTTTAAGAAGATCAGGATGTACTTTTTTAAGAGTATCAACTCTAATCATCTCATAAGCTTTTCTAACGGAATCATCAATAGATGGTGGCAGGGATTCCTTTTCATGGGCTGATTTAAAAAATTCTATCCATTGTCTCAGATGGTCATTTTCCTTCAAATCCGGGTGATTAAAGTCTACATCTCCCAAAGAGTATTGAATAAGCCTTAAAGCAGGAATTTTGTGTTTAGAAGTTCTTTGATTCATAAAAGTATAGTCCCGCATAAAATCTCCATCTTTCCAATATGGTGCAGACCCATCACCCAAAAGATTTACGCCTATAACGTTTTGAATTTGATTATAATCTTTTTCAGGTCTCAATTGGTTTCCATAAATACTAGCAATGTAAGCAAGTGCCCTTTTGTCCCAATAATCTTGTTTGGCAACCTGGAACTCAATGGTAATATACCCAAAATCTGTCTCGCACAAAAAATCAACAGTTGAACGATATCTACCATCAGGAAAAGCATGAGCGAGGTCACTATATAGAACGCTTAACCCCCTTAAGATTTCAGGAGCTTGCTTATTTTTCTTGCCGTCTATGGAAAGTTCTATCTCCGAAGAGTCTCTTATGATCTCAAAAAGATTTTGGGATGATGTGGAATTAATTAATTTTCTAAGGTTATGAAGTGGGTCGAACGGGTTGTAATGCTCGTCAAGCTGAACTGCAGAAGATAAAGTGTTAATTCCTGTGAATGCTCTTAGAATATCAACTCTCACTGAGTCATCCCCGGAAAGAATGTATTTGGCAATGCGGTCGTATGTTGGACGAGAGAATACTTGCATTTTATTGTTTACTCCTGAAGATTTTGTTGAGTCTATTGGGGATGTACTAGAAAACAATCTTTTCTGAGCTTGATAGTATCTGGAAGCGGTATTAAAACTTCTAGACAAAAATTTATCACTTAACAAATTTTGTAATCCAATTGAATCCTCTGATAGAATGAATAAGGAAATAAATATAAAAATTATTTTACTCATTTTTTATGTCTCCATTTCATTTAATGTTTTTTGTTTAAAATATCAAACATATAATTACAGAAAATTGTTTAATTTGTAAAGTTTTTATAATCATTGCTCATAACTAATTCAATTAAGACACTAATGTTTATTAGAGGTGGTTTAAAAAAAGTTTTTAACTGGTTACAAATATTTGACTTTTTATAAGATGTAGGTATACGATTAGAGAATATTGCGAATGGTTCGCAATGCGTGACGCACAGGCTGTTGGAAGCTTATGCGCCACTAACCAACCAAACACGAGAGGTTTGATATGGCTGCAATAAAACTAGCCCACATCGGGCGATTCTTCAAGTTACTCCTTAAACGGCCGGAAGGCCGTATAAATTCTTTTCTAACGTCAAACATGGAATAGGACAGATAATTTCTGTCCTTTTTTATTTAGTGTGGCGTTAGGAAGGTTTGTAGTCTTAATAAACCCCTCCCTATCGCCACAAGAATGCACTGCATTTGATAACCAAGAATCAAATAACAGATTCTTGTAAAAACAGGCGCACGCCTTAAGTGTACCTGGTTTTTAGAATGCTTGAAACATTTTAAGAAAAAGGAATTATTAAAATGATAACGATCACCACAACCAATGGAAAAGAGAAGATATTTAGAGACTATCATCAAGTTTGTGAATACATAAGTACCATAGAAAGACAAAAAAAGTTAGAAGCGGGAGAAAAGATATGGAGGTTTACACGTCATCGACATCAAACCCTATCTTCTCTCTATTGGAATCCCTTATTGAAGAGTTTTTTGACAGCAAAAGAAAAAGAGGCCGTTGAAAAAGAAAAGGGACTAATTGAAATCGTAAAAGGTAACAGGGAACATATCACCCAATTGCTTCTTACGAATCGTCTTGATGTAGAGTCTTTGAAAAGAGACTGGTGTAAAGACTATTGCATCGAGCATGAAATTAAACACTCTGAATGGGTAGTAAAAGATTAGGCACTCTGATATCAAAAACTAAAAAGACTAGGCGTGAAAGGTAAACTATCACGTCTAGTCCCCGCTGTGTCTAAAGTCCCATGAAACATTTCGAAACATTGACAAAAACGTTTCAAAAATAGTTGTCTTGCTTAAGATCATCGAAGGAAAAGTTTATGAGAAATCTTTTGGTCAAATTCTTAAAGTATCTTACGAAATGCGAAGAACAAGAAGCCATTTGCCAACCAGAACCTCAACAAGAAATAGAATCCGAAGAAAACAAACTCATTGTTGAGATAAAACAAGAAGTCCAAGAGGTTCCAAAGGAAGAAGATCAACCAGAAGAGAAAAGCGTCCCTAAAATTCAGATAAAAAAAATCAAGAAAAAACAAACAGACAAATCAAGAAATAAAATAATTCGCGAACCCGCACTATTTGTAAAAGACCCGAGAGATATCAGGGATATTATGCAACTTATGGAGGTTCCTTTTGTGGCACTCTCTAAGAATCGTACAGCACCCATTGTCTACGAAAGTCCAAACGGGAAATCAAAAGTAAGGATAAGTTGTCACCCCCCTTATCACGTGGCGAGCATATACGATTGGGATATTATTATTTTTGTTTCCAGCAAACTCCAAGAGACTATGAACTCTGCTTCTGACATTCCTCCAAGAACCCTTATTGTTTCGCGAAATGAGCTTATTAAAGCAATTTCCAGACATGAAGGAAAAACAACGGAAAATGAGATAGAAGCTGCCTTAAACAGACTTAGGTCAACGTTTATAGAAACAACGATACACAATGAAGATTATCGTTATAAAGGCGGTTTCGGTTTTCTGGATACTTGGGGATATACAGAACGTAAAGATGTTAAAGAATTTCGGATAACCCTTTCAGAATGGCTATATGAAATCACTTACACCAAGGGGGCTTTACTGAAAGTCCATCCAGAATACTTCAAAATCACTTCTGGTCTTAAAAGGTTTCTCTATAGGACTGCCAGAAAACATGTCGGAAATCATAATGAGTCATGGGAATTTTTGATAGAAACTCTCTATGAAAAGTCAGGCAGTGAGCGGGAATTTAAGAAATTCAAGCATGATCTAAAAAAAGCTGTAAAAAATAATGACATTCCAGGGTACTTACTTGATTGGGTGGAGAAAGATGGAAAAGAATTTGTTCATTTTATCAATGCAAGAAAAGATCAAATCTTGAAGAGAAGATCAATGATGAGGACATATACCTCCTTCTGTGAAATATCCAATGATTTCACATCCCATAGAGAAATAATTATCAGCCATCCATTCCTCTTCTAATACACACTCCCCTGTCAGTCTCACAGTCTCTCCCTCTCTTCTCCTAATTCACTCACACTCTCTATTTTTCATCT
>JAKBAL010000141.1 GCA_021809225.1 Pseudomonadota bacterium
TCTCCTTTATTTTTTAGGCCTGACTTACAAATCTCACTAAATGAGATAAACTGATCTTAGCCTAGGCAAACCATGTTATAACCTCGTGCAGTTCCCTTAGATTTAAAATGAGGATATTCTTTCATGCTTGTTATATAACAAAACAAACCAATTCCTAGACTTCCAGATCTATCATAGAGCATACTTGGAAGCTCCATGAAAAAAGTGTAATTAAAGTCTTTATTTATTTCCTTCATCTTTTTCATTCTATCAAATATATCAGTAGAATAATAAATAAAATTGGCATCACCCACAATATTTCTTATAGAAAGTATTTGCACAACCTTAAGAGCTACAGCACATTCCAAAGTAGCTGACCTATTAATCAACTCGTTAAGCGCTTGTATAATATCTTTTATATTTGTGTTCAGACATGGATTCTATCCCTTCTTTGTCTCTTTCAAGAGTCCACATGCTTGATTCGGTCTTTATAGCAACTTAAATTTTTTAGTTGAAAGAGTAACTCAAGAAATTAAGAGAGAAAATCTCTTCGGAAGAAAAAATCCAGCTTTGACTGGATCTCCCTTTCTCTTCCAAAGGATACTGTCTCTTTTATGCTTCGGGCTTTGTTTCCTCAACAATCGGCGCAACTGGAATAACGGGTTCAGCAACCTGAGGAATAATCATGCTTGATCCAGTCTTGCGAATAATTTTTTCAGCAATACGGGCTTTTTTACCAGTTAACCCACGCAAATAATAGAGCTTTGCTCGACGAACAATACCCCTGCGGACAAGAAGCACTTCGATATTAGGAGAATAAAGAGGAAAAACACGTTCAACACCTTCCCCATAAGAGATCTTACGTACGGTAAAGGAAGAATTAATCCCAGCATTTTTCCGCGCAATACAAACGCCTTCAAAGGCCTGCACACGCTCACGTGTGCCTTCGACAACTTTTACCATCACTTTTAGAGTATCGCCTGCGCGAAAGTCAGGCGTCTTCTTGTTTTCAGTGAGTTTTGCAAGCTGCTCTTGCTCAAAAATTTGTAAAAGATTCATCTTTCTTCTCCTTACATTACGTTAAATTATGTTGTCTCGTGTATTTTTCCCATAAATCAGGCCGCCGTTCACGGGTCATCGCTTCAGCTTGCTGAAGCCTCCATGCCGTAATCTTTTCGTGGTGACCAGAAAGTAGCACATCCGGAACTATCTGTCCTTGCCATTGACGAGGTCGGGTATAATGGGAATATTCTAAAAGGCCATGAGAAAAACTTTCTTCTTTCAAAGATTCTTCATCCCCAATAACGCCAGGAACAAGACGTAAGACCGCCTCTAAAATCGTCATGGCCGCAAGCTCTCCGCCATTCAGGACAAAATCACCTAAGCTCACATCTTCAGCTTGCCACGCATCCAAAACTCTTTGATCAATCCCCTCATAACGCCCACACAGAAAGACAAGGGGTTGCTCCTCCACTGCCATCTCATGCGCAACAGCTTGCTGAAACACTTTTCCCCGCGGGGAGAGATGAATCAGTCGTGCTTGGCCTTTTATCATCACTGCAGCTAAAGCTTTATCAACGATATCAGCCCGAAGAACCATGCCCGGCCCACCCCCAAAAGAAGCATCATCCACGGTTTGATGCTTATCTTCTGCAAAATCCCTAATATCCACCACTTGCAGATGCCAGAGCGCTTTTTCAAGAGCTCTCCCTATCAAGGAATGACCTAATGGCCCTGGAAACATTTCAGGAAAAAGGGTGAGAACTGTCACTTTAGGAGACATGAAGGCCTCCTGTCAGGAAAAGTTCGCCTTCTGTGCTTAAGTGCAAAACACCAGATTGAACGCTAATATCAGGAACAATCTGTTGGGTGAAAGGAATCATTTCTAGATTACCTTTAAGAGTTTTAATTTCTAACAGCTCGCCTGCACCAAAATTGTATATAGAACGGACTTTACCTAAAGATTGGCCTTGTGGTGATTTGACGGTTAGGCCAATCAATTCATCGTGATAAAAGGTATCTTCTGCAAGAACGGGCAATCGTTCTCGAGAGAACAGAAGCTGCGTCCCTTTCAAAAGTTCAGCCTGGTCACGATTGGTCACTCCTTCTAGAGATATAATAAGAACATCTTTCGTGCGAGAAAGAATCTTATCAATCGTATACGTCTGTTTTCCTTGCTCATTCAAAAAAGGAGAATAGGTTTTTAAAAGACTTGGATCCTCCAAGAAACACTTCACCTTGACATGGCCTCGAATACCATGAGCAGCCGCAATCACTGCGGCTGAAATAAGAGAAGGAGCGTGAGAAGAACCTAGCGTCATAAAAGTCCTTAAGCCGTTACTTCGGGTGCTGACTGTGCAACAGCTTCAACTTCAGCGGGAGGCTGTGCAGCTGCTTCAGCTTTTGCTACAAGAGCCGCTTCTTCTGCTTTTAATCTCTCTTGAGCCTTTGCCTTTGGCGCTGATTTCTTTGGTGTAGGCCGCGTAACAGGAGACTCCACCAATTTTTCTTTTCCAAGAAATAACGCCACGCGATCTGTTGGTTGTGCCCCAACAGATAGCCAATGCTTAATACGATCAACATTTAGACGTATGCGATCTTGATGATCTTGAGGAAGCATAGGATTGTAGGTCCCTACTTTTTCCACAAAGCGACCGTCACGTGGTGAACGTGCATCTGCAACAACAATTTGATAAAATGGGCGTTTTTTAGCACCACCCCGTGCCAAACGAATTTTTAATGCCATGTTTCTTTGTTTCCTCCTTTAAGGTTAACGGCGGGGAATTAAACCCTGTAATCCTTGGCGTAAGAATCCTTTTTTGCCAAGTTTTTGCATACGTTTCATCATGTCACTCATATCACGAAATTGCTTTAAAAGCTTGTTGACTTCTGGAACAGACGTCCCACTTCCAAGAGCAATTCGACGCTTACGCGAGCCATTAATAAGGCGAGCATCATTCTTTTCATTCTTTGTCATCGAACGAATAATTGAAACTTGTCGCTTAATAAAGCGATCATCTACACCAGCTTGAGCGAATTTATCTTGAAACTTATTAACACCAGGGATCATTCCCATCAAGCTCGAAATTCCACCCATCTTATTCATTTGTAAAAGCTGAGATTCCATCATATTGAAATTAAAAACGCCTTTTTGCATCTGTAGGGCTAGTTTTTCTGTCTCAGCTTGATCCACAGATTCCATCGCCCTTTCCACAAGGCTTACCACATCACCCATCCCCAATATCCGGCTTGCAATGCGGTCAGGATGAAAAAGTTCAAGCTGATCTGGTTTTTCACCTGTCCCTAAAAATTTCAGCGGCTTGCCAGTCACCGCACGCATTGAAAGGGCAGCCCCTCCCCTTGCGTCTCCATCAATTCGGGAAAGAGCAATCGCTGTTATGCTCACTTTTTCGTCAAATTCCTTAGCAACCGCAACCGCATCTTGCCCCGTCATCGCATCAGCCACTAAAATAACTTCCGCGGGTTGGGCCAGCTTACGTACCGCCACGACTTCATCCATCAATTGCTGATCGATATGTAATCGACCGGCTGTATCTAAGATTAAAACGTCAAATCCTTCAAGACGAGCTTGTTGAAGAGCGCGTTTAGTAATCACCAGCGGCTTTTCTTCAGCCACAATTTCAAGCGTCTTAACATCACATTGCTGTCCGAGGGTTTGCAGCTGCTCACGAGCTGCCGGTCGATACACATCCAAGGACGCCATCAAAACCTTACGTTTTTGCTTTTTCGCCAAATAGTTACCCAGTTTGGCGGTCATTGAGGTTTTCCCTGAGCCTTGCAACCCTACCATCAAAATAACAACGGGAGGGACAGCATTAAGCTCAATGTCCACCACTTCTTGACCCAAAAAGTCAATAAGCGCATCGTGAACAATTTTTACAACCAGCTGCCCAGCACTAATGCTTCGCAACACATCTTGTCCGATGGCTTTCTCTTGCACATGGGCAATAAAACCCTTAACAATGGGCAACGCAACATCTGCTTCTAAAAGAGCTACCCGCACTTCGCGCAAAGCCAATTTAACGTCAGCTTCGGTTAAGACACTTCGCCCTTTTATTTTATCGATGATCGAGCTCAGCCGGCCCGTTAATCCATCAAACATAGCTCTTTACCTAACGAAAAATGCGTCAGTGCACGCAACGCGTGGACTGACGTGATGATTTCGAGGGCCACTATGAGCCTAGCTTCTTTTTTTGTCAAGAAATTCATAAAATTGTGTGTGCCATAAGCTCACACCTATTCACACTTTTCATGGATCAAAAAAGATCGTCGTCAGAAGAAGTATGACGTCCAAGGCTAGAAAGGTTGCTTTTCTGCTGCTGTTTAATGACTGAAGATTTTAAAGGATATTTCTCTAAAAATGCATTCTCATGGCGGGCAGCATCACGAAAAATAACATTTTGCAATTCATCCTGTAGATCGTACACTTCTCTTGTTAATGGCTGACTATTTTTTAACTCATTCATGAAAGCAACGAGCCCCCGAACAATTCGAACATTGTCTTGTCCGATGGTGAGATAAGAAACGCCATTAACCTCATCTAAAGAAAGAAAAGGCTCTTCTTCTTGCAAAGAAATCGCGTCTTTTACTTTTTGGCTCGGCCGCACATTAGCAAGCATAAGCCCAGGAGAAGCCTCTTTAAACGAGAGCAAAATTTCTAACAGAAAATTCTTTGGCAAAAGAAGCTCCTCCGTTTCCTCTTCTTTTATTGTCAATGAAGCGAACTGTTTTATATGAAGAGGCAAGAAATCCTGGGAAGAGCCAAACGCTCGGAAAGGTCTCGGTTGGGCATATAAAAAAGCATGAATATACAATTCAGGATCTAGGGAAGAAAGCATATAGAGGTGTAGAGCATCAAGGTGATTTTCCTTAATACCTCGACCTTTAAAATTCATAAAAGCAAGAGCAGCTGCTGCGTCTTTAATCCCTTCCTGAACAGCAATCGTTAAATAATGAACGGCTAGCTTATCATTGTAAGGATTTCGAGGATGTCCCCTCCCCTGGATTAACATAACCCCCATTTTATGCAATGCCTCTGAAATACCGTTTTTGGCCGCAAATTCAAACAAAGAATAGGCCTTTTTAAAGCTTACTTCACAAGGCCCTCATCCTCCTCTTCCCACCATACCCAACAAACCGAGGTAATAATGAGCCTCTGGATCCTGTTGCTTAACAGCTTTATCGAGCCAATAAACGGCACATTCATCACTATCCCATGGTTTGTCATAATCTTTTGAATTCATAGGGAAAACACGATTATCCTGATACATCATCCCAAGCTTACGCTGGCCAATCACATTTCCTCTGTGTGCCGCCTCTCTAAAATACCAAGCCGCCTTTTGCTCATTTTTGTCTTGGGGGCCTTTGACGCGACCCTCCATATACAAAATACCCAAATTGACAAGAGGAATAATGTTACCCGTAGACGCAGCTTTCTTAAATAATTCAACAGCCTTTTGATCATTTTCGCCTTGGCTTCCCTTAATTCGACCCCGCATATACATCACAGCCAAAGAAAAAGAAGCTTCCATACACCCTTCCTGAGCACCTGCCTGCAGTAATTCAATCCCCTTCTCTATTTACTTCTTCCGATCTAAGGTCTGTTCCGTTGAGCAATATAAATGCGTGTTTACATTTGGCCAGTGTATGCCCTTGTTCTGCAGCTTTTATAAAACAGCCAATGGCAGCATCGTTTTCATGCTTTCTCATATGCGCCAGTCCACGTTGACAATTTGTGAGAACATCTTCTGAGAAAGGTTTCGCCTTGATGTCCACAGGAAGTTTCTGATCAAGCTTATCAACTTTTGCTGTATGTGCTGCAAATGAAGCCAAAGCAGAAGAAAATAAAACACAAAAAATGTATTTGAGAGTCTTTGTAAAAATGGCGTATCTTCTCACAAGAAGCACCTTTAAAAATTTTATTTACAATCAATTATATTTAATAAAGGTAAAATTCCCATTAAAATTTATCAATAAATTTTAGACAAAAATCTCACTACCGTATGATTTTTTGAGAGGAGAAAAAAAGGGCTGAAAATATTCATAAATTTTTAGATCTTTAGTTTGCACAAAACAAACAACACGAAAAAA
>JAKBAL010000142.1 GCA_021809225.1 Pseudomonadota bacterium
ATTGCGAGGAGCGTATGCTCCGAAGCAATCCATTTTTTAAATTTAAACACCCAATTTTCATGTTAATTGGCTATAAGATAGAAATTTAATGGAGTAATAAATGGCTAAAACTATATGCGTGCTCTATGAGGATCCTATTACAGGATACCCTAAAATATATCCTCGTGATGATATCTCAACAGTTTGTGATGAATTTCTCGCTCGTGTAAAAAGGAGCGAAAGAGTATGTTTCTAAATCGATCTGATGCGGGGCGCAAACTTGCGACAAAATTAAAAAAGTATCAAATTGAACAACCAATACTGCTTGCTTTGCCTAGGGGTGGTGTGCCTATTGGATACGAGGTAGCTCAAGCTCTTAAGGCCCCGTTAGATGTTCTTGTTGTTCGAAAAATTGGAACTCCATGGAACCCTGAATTAGGGATTGGGGCCGTTGCTCCTGGCGTAGAAGTTCTTGATGAGGCTTCCCTCCGCGGACTCGGTATAAAAGCTTCTGAGCTTGGGGAAATTATTGAACAAGAGAAGCAAGAACTGAAACGGCGTCAAAAACTCTATCAACATGGGGAAGTCCTTCTCAACATTACGGGGAAAACTGTCATTCTGATCGATGATGGTCTTGCAACGGGTGTGACGACACGGGCGGCTATTCAAGCCATTAAAAAGTTGAAGCCCGCTAAATTAATTCTCGCTGTACCAGTGGGACCCAATGATACCGTGGAGAAGTTAAGTGAACTCGTAGATGATTTGATATGTCTAGAAAGACCATATGACTTCTATGCAGTGGGTGCATTCTATCACAGTTTTCCACAAGTTTCCGATGAAGAGGTGATCAGCTTGCTTAAAAAAGCAAAAGAGGACAGAAAAAAATGATGTCCCACGACACTGAAACGCATCTGTAAGATAAATTTTTTAGGGAGTAGAAATAGAAAATTAACGAAAAATTAACTGAAAGCTTGCTAAACCTTAATAAATACAGCTTAATGTCATTGAGACAATACAACATTCAATGACCTCTACAGGGAGGAGGGTAAATGCGCGTTTTATTGGTAGAAGATGATTCATCAACCGCAAAAACGATTGAATTGACTTTACGGGCAGAGGGATTCGTTGTGGATACAACTGATCTTGGGGAAGATGGTCTTGAGATTGGAAAACTTTATGACTATGACCTGATCATTCTTGATCTTATGCTGCCTGATATGGATGGGTATGAAGTCTTAAGGCGTCTTCGAGCAGCCCACATTATAACTCCCATTCTGATCCTGTCGGGTTTGAGTGAGATTTCGGACAAAGTAAAAGGATTGGGGTTTGGAGCTGATGATTATCTTACAAAGCCCTTTAATAAAAATGAGCTTACTGCCCGTGTGCAAGCTATTATTCGGCGCTCCAAAGGGCATGCAGAATCCATTATTCGTACAGGGCATTTGATTGTAAATTTGCAAGCGCGCGCTGTTGAAATCGATGGACGTCCTGTTCGTTTGACAGGAAAGGAATATGCCATTTTAGAGCTGTTATCTTTGCGTAAAGGTACGACATTAACGAAAGAAATGTTCTTAAATCACCTTTATGGGGGTATTGATGAACCTGAGCTCAAAATTATAGATGTCTTCATCTGTAAATTAAGAAAGAAACTTTGCGATGCTCTTGGCGGAGTAAATTATATTGAAACCGTTTGGGGGCGTGGTTATGTTTTGAGAGATTCTAATGAGAATAACTCAACTCATGAGCCTCCCTTAGGGAAAGTTCTGTCTCGACGCGCTTGAGAGCAGAAAAGCAGAAAGATAGGAAAGAAGTATTTATACAAGTCAAAGACTACCGTTCTAAACTTATCTCATTTTCTAAATTCTGCTCTCTTCTGCCTTTCTGCTCTCTTCTGCCTTATCTCATCTTTTTTTCTGAATTCTGCTATACTGCGTCACTGCAACACTGCTATACTGCCCCTATGAGTGAACTTTTTTCAAAATCACTGGCAGCGACTGAAACCTACTCGGCCAAAGATATTGAAGTCTTGGAAGGGCTAGAACCTGTTCGCCGCCGCCCTGGCATGTACATTGGAGGAACGGATGAGCGAGCCCTCCATCATCTTGTGGTTGAAGTTTTAGACAATGCTATGGATGAAGCTGTGGCGGGTCATGCAAGTCGCATTGATCTTATGATCCATAGAGACGGGTCGATTTCTGTACGGGATAATGGTCGAGGAATTCCAATCGATCCTCATCCAAAATTTCCCAATAAATCCGCCCTTGAAGTTATTCTAACAACCCTTCATTCTGGTGCAAAATTTGGGGGAAAATCTTATAAAACGTCAGGAGGCCTTCATGGCGTCGGCCTTTCCGTTGTCAATGCGCTTTCTAAACGCCTTGTCGTTGAAATCTCTTCAAATCGCGAACTGTGGCGCCAGGAATATGCAGAGGGTCAACCCCTTACTCCTTTAGAAAACAAGGGACCGAGTGCTTATCGCCGAGGGACATTTATCACATTCTGGCCTGATCCCAAGATATTTGGGGATGAAATTCGATTTAAACCCGCCATCCTTTTTAAGATGGCTCGGTCAAAAGCTTATCTCTTTAAAGGTGTCACAATTCATTGGCATTGTGATGAGACGCTGTGCACGGATACGATCCCTCCCCAAGCCATCTTTCATTTTCCAGGGGGTATCTCTGATTATCTAAAAGAAACTTTAGAGGGGATTCCTCTTGCAACACCTGCTCCTTTTTCAGGGGAAGCAAGTTTTCCTGAAGGGGAAGGACATGTTGAATGGGCCATTGCTTGGGCTTTAGAAGGGGAGGGCTTTTGTACCTCTTACTGTAATACGATTATGACACCTGAAGGGGGAACGCATGAGAATGGCTTTCGTCAAGCCATCGTTCGCGGCCTCCGAGCTTACGGGGATCGTGTAGGCAATAAAAAAGCAGCGCAAGTAACGGCAGAAGATTGTTTTGTAGGAACATCTTGCGTCCTATCTGTGTTTTTGAGAAACCCACAATTTCAAGGTCAAACAAAAGAAAAGCTGGTCTCGCAAGAGGCGAGTCGACTGATTGAGTCCAGCCTTAAGGACCATCTTGATCATTGGCTAACAGCCAATCCCGACGCAGGGCACAGCTTGCTCAATCATGTGATTGAGCAAATGGAAGAGCGATTGCGTCGTAAGCAATTTAAGGAAATTAGTAGGGCTTCAGCTACCCGTAAGTTACGCCTTCCGGGCAAGCTTGCAGATTGCAGTATTGGATCTGCTGAGGGAACGGAGATCTTTCTTGTGGAAGGAGACTCGGCAGGAGGATCGGCAAAACAAGCGCGGGATCGAAAGACGCAAGCCATTTTGCCTCTTCGGGGAAAAATCTTGAATGTGGCAAGTTCAACCAAGGACAAAATGCAGGCCAACCGAGAAATTGCTGATATGATTTTGGCTCTTGGTTGTGGGTCTGGAAAAGACTGTGATCCTAAAAAGCTTCGCTATGAACGGATCATTATTATGACCGATGCTGATGTTGATGGGGCTCACATTGCGTCTCTTCTGATCACCTTCTTTTTCCAACAAATGCGTCCTCTTGTGGAGTTAGGGCATCTTTACTTGGCCCAACCACCCTTGTACCGCCTGACTTATGGGGGCAAAAGCATTTATGCTCATGATGATGCTCACCGAGAGCGTCTTTTAGCCACTGCATTCAAAGGTGGAAAAAAGGTGGATATCAGTCGGTTTAAGGGACTTGGAGAAATGCCAGCGATCCAGCTTAAGGAAACAACTATGGATCCTCAAAAGCGCATTTTGCAACGTGTCCTCTTGCCTCCGCAAGTAGATTCGCAAGATATAACCTTATTTGTTGAAGATCTCATGGGACGTAATCCTGAAAAGCGGTTTACTTACATTCAGGAAAATGCTCAGTTTGTAAGGGATTTGGATGTTTAGGATTTAAAGACATACTGCTACTTTCAAGAACGTATGCTCTCAGTTCTTATGATACAACCTATCTCGATCTTGCCGTTAGGGCACAAGTTCCACTTGCCACCTTAGACAAAAAACTCAAAATTGCAGCTAACACCGCTTGCATTCCTCTTTTAAGCCTTTAGCAGCATTCCAAAAAAGATATTTCTGGGGTGTGCCAAAAAAAGTGGGGGAGGGCTGGATGAAGTCAAGTGATCTGAGCACTAACGTCAATTTCTTTTGTACCTGACGCAATGTGGAAAGGACCCCCTGGGAAAGGAAACCTTGGTGGAGCCACGGGGAATCGAACCCCGGACCTCTACAATGCCATTGTAGCGCTCTCCCAACTGAGCTATGACCCCTTGAGTATGGAGAGAAATTAATGGCATAGTCTTGAACATGCAACAGAAAAATGGAAAACTTATTAAATCTAACGGTCCAGAAGAGACCGCCGCTGTGGCGCGGGCGCTTGCTTCTCTTTTGCGTCCCCGTGATGTTGTTTTGTTGAAAGGGGATTTAGGGGCTGGAAAATCCACCTTTGCTCGGGCTTTAATCCAAGCTTTGTGTGGAGAGGATACGGTCGTACCAAGTCCAACATTTACGCTGGTCCAGACCTATGACGCTCCAAACTTTGTTGTGTGGCACTTTGATCTTTATCGACTCATGCATTCTGAAGAAGCCTATGAATTAGGGATTGAAGAAGCCTTTATTAACGGTGTATCTCTTATCGAATGGCCAGAACGCATGGGGGAGATCCTGCCACGCGATAGTCTGGAAATTGAACTCAAGTATGGAAACCACGAGAATGAACGTATCCTCTGCTTTACAGGTTGGAAAGACCGCTTCCTTTGAAGAAGAAAGGGTTGCATTACGTAACACGTTTCTTAAAAGAGAAGGGCTTGAGAGGGAAATTCTGATTCCTCTCCCCGTTGATGCTTCAAAGAGGCGCTATTTCCGTTTATCGAAGGCTCTTTTGATGGATGCTCCACCCCCTCATGAAAAAACAGCGCCTTTCCAATTTATCGCTGAACTATTGGATAAGTGTGGACTCTCAGTTCCTCGCATTTACGCAAGCGATCATACCCAAGGATTTTTGTTGATTGAGGATTTGGGGAAACTCCCTTATCGGAAAGCTATTCAAGAAGGGATTTCTGAAAAGCTTCTTTATGGGGAAACGCTGAAGGCTCTGATTCACCTTCATCAACAAATGCTTGAGAATAAAAGCGGGCTTCCCTCTTATGATCTCGAACTTTTTTTAAGCAAAGCGTGCCTTTTTATAGACTGGTATGATCTTCCCTTGCCAAATGAGGCAAAATCAAGTTTTAGGGACGTATGGAAGGCGGCTTATCAAAATCAGCCATGCGTTCCCCAAAGCTTCCAGCTGAAAGATGTGATGGTCGATAATCTTTTATGGTTGCCATCTCGTCAGGGCTTTAATCGCTGTGGTTTCATTGATTTTCAGGATGGGCTATGGGGCCCAATTAGTTATGATTTGGTCTCCCTATTAGAAGATGCTCGACGCGATATCTCTCCTGGGTTTGCCAAAGAAATGTTGGAAATCTACTTTAATACTTTTCCCGATCTTTCTCGGGAAGACTTTTGGGCAAGTTATTCTCTTTGGGGAGCGCAACGCAGTACCAGAATTTTAGGTGTTTTTTCTCGTTTGGCCAAAAGAGATGGAAACCCTCAATATTTAAAACATTTTCCGCGCTTATGGACATATTTGGGGCGAGATTTACAGCATCCTTCTCTTAAACCTGTGCGGCAATGGTTTGATGCTTATGGGAGAGGGAGATGATCAAAAACGCTATGATTTTAGCAGCGGGCCTTGGTCAACGTATGCGGCCCTTGACGGATACGCAACCAAAGCCTCTCATTTCTATTGCGGGAAAGACCATGCTCGAACGGGTTTTTGAGCATTTAAAGACAATCAACGTTTCTAAAATCGTTGTGAATACCCATTATCTTTCTCCCTTGATGGAGGATTATATTAAAAATCACCATCCTGAAACCTTGATCTCCCATGAAGAGATTCTTCTCGAGACAGGCGGAGGAACCAAAAAGGCCTTGCCTTTGTTAGGGGAGGGGGCCTTTTTTATTCTTAATGGCGATAGTATATGGAGTGGTGGTAAAGGCTTGAGAGCCATGGAATGCGCATGGGA
>JAKBAL010000143.1 GCA_021809225.1 Pseudomonadota bacterium
AAAATACACGAGGCGGTCTACATTATATTTGGCTGAAAAGCCCCCATAAATTTTGACCTTATGTTGGTATACTCTTTTAATGAGATTTGATGTGATTCCTGTATACAATGTTCCATTTTTTTTATTTGCGAGGATGTAAACATAAGAGTCCATGAGTATTTTTTCATTAAATTACGTTTTTGTGACGCATGATTTCTCCAAGGTTCCGGGTATTAAGAACCTCTATTCCTCCCCGCTTTGCGGGTTCGGAAGAGGTTCTAAATCCCGGAATGACGATTTTTTTATTTACTAACTGTAATCAACGATCCATCGTGAAGCTTATCTTGGCCCTCAAGGACAATTGGATCACCCTTTTTTAAACCGACCAGAACTTCGGCCTGGTCTGCTGTTCGTATTCCCAAAGTAACTTGAGTCAAGACGGCCTTATCTCCTACCTTTTTATACACATATATTCCATTAGGGCGGGCAACAAGCGCTTGTTCAGGAATAAAAAGAGAGTTTGTCTTGTTAAGAGACGTCTTTAATTGGGCGCGCCCATAAAGCCCAGGAATAAGAAGTCCCTTGCCATTTTCAAAAGTGGCATAAACCGTGATACTACGCGTTTCTTCATTAACAGAAGGCTCAATAGCTTCTACTTTTCCCTCAAAGGTTTTGGTGGGATAAACATCTGTTGCTGCAGTGACTTTATCTCCTACCTTTATGTTTGGAATTTCTTTTTGAGGCATTTGGAAGGTCAAGCGAATTGGGTTAAGATCTTGTATCCTAACCAGCTCGTCCCCTTCACTAACAAAAGCTCCCTTGCAAATCTTTCGATGAGAGAGGACTCCCTCAAATGGGGCTAGTATTTCGGTTTTTGCTAGATCCTCGATCGCAAGGGCAAGTTCAGCTTCATCGGTTTTCACATGCGTCTCAGCTTTTTCATACTCTTGAGTGGTTGTAAAACCTTTTTTATGAAGGTCATGCCTACGTTTTAAAACGTTTTGGCTTAGCTTAAGAGCGGCTTCAGCTTTCTTAACTTTTGCGACCTGCTCTTTGTTGTGAATTGTAAAAAGTATTTGATTTTGCTTTGCATAATCGCCCTCTTTGAAATGAATAATTTCAATGCGACCTGATGTTTCTGCCTTTAATATAACATCATTATAGGCAGTGAAAGTCCCTACGCCCGATATGCATGGGTTGAGACAAGCCTCACCCACAGTTGTAAGGACAACAGCTTGAGGCAGCTCGTCCGCCTTCACAGACGTGACAAATAAAACCATCAAAAAGAGGAGCCTCAACATTTTATGTCCTTTAACGAAAAGATTTTGCATGTATACTACATAGCAAATTTGGTGAAGGAAAGAAAAATGTTTATTATAGATAGCCATTGCCACTTGGATTACGAACCCATGGCTGGGGATATTGAGGGGACTTTAAAGCGAGCTAAAGACAAGGGAGTTACTCTATTTTTGACGATTTGTACGGACCTTTCCAAAATTCCCGTCGTCATGGCTATTGCTGAAAGTCATGGAGAAATATTTGCAACCGTTGGGGTCCACCCTCATGAATCTCAAAAGACACTCCCTGAAAAGGAACTTTTTAAGATTTTAACAAAAGAAGCCACTCGCGCAAAAGTGGTGGGGTTCGGAGAAACAGGGCTAGATTATTATTATACCCATAGTCCTCAACAAGATCAGAAATCAACATTTAAAGCGCATATTGAAGCAGCCCTTGAGTGTGATTTACCGTTGATTGTCCATACACGAGATGCGGAAGAAGACACTATTGATTTATTAAAGACAATCGGGAAAGGGAAGGCGAGGGGAGTGATTCACTGTTTTTCGGGAAGTTCTTTGCTTCGGGATCAAGCGCTTGAGCTTGGATTTTATATCTCTGTCTCAGGAATTATCACTTTCAAAAAAGCTGAAGCGTTACGTGAGGTTTTGAAAGACGTCCCCTTGGATAGGTTATTGTTGGAAACAGACTCGCCTTATTTAGCGCCAGAACCCTATCGAGGGAAATCCAATGAACCGGCTTATATAGTCGAAACGGCCCAAAAATTAGCTGAATTGAAAATGGTAAGTTTTGATGAAGTTTGCGCGCAAACAACCCAAAATTTTTTAACTCTTTTTTCAAAAGTGAGACACCCATGCGTATAACAATATTAGGATGCGGAGCATCCGAAGGGGTACCCATTCTTACGGGAAAATGGGGAGAATGTGATCCAGAAAATCCAAAAAATATAAGGACTCGGGCCTCTATTGTTGTTGAAAAAGAGGGAACTACTCTTTTAGTGGATACGTCTCCTGATTTGCGGACGCAATGGCTCGGATCAAATCTTCAAACCCTGGATGCGGTTTTATATACCCATGACCATGCAGATCATACTCACGGAATTAATGATCTAAGACCCTTTAGCTATCAAAATCAAATGCCCATTCCTATCTATAGCAACGCGGAAACACTCCACTCCATTAAAAAGCGATTTTACTACGCTTTTCCGACGGAGGGACCTGTCCCCGATATTTACAGACCTTTTCTGTCTTCCAATGTCATTGAAGGCCCACTTCAGCTGGGCAACATTTCAATTACGCCCTTCGCACAAGGTCATGGTTACTCAACCTCCCTTGGTTATCGTTTTGAAACGATGGCTTATTCAACAGACGTCGTTGATTTGGATGAAGCCGCTTTCAAAGCCCTTGAAGGAATTGACGTATGGGTTGTGGATTGTATCTCTCGGGACCCGCGACCTAGCCATTCCCATCTTGCGAAAACCCTTGAATGGATTGAGCGGGTTCGCCCCCGTCAAGCTTACCTGACTCACATGTCACTCCTTCTTGACTATGATACGCTTGTGAAAGAACTTCCAAGGGGTGTTGAGCCCGCCTATGATGGTCTTGTGATAGAGGTTTAGAAAACAGTGTAGTACATTGAGTTGTTATATTTGACCCGCTTCTCATGAACTTAACATTAAGATGTTGATTTTACTGGACTGCTTCGTCGCATACGCTCCTCGCAATGACGATCCCCCCTACCCGTCATTGCGAGTCTCTGAAAGAGACGAAGCAATCCAGTCTTTTTTTCTTAAGTAGCGGTCAATTATGATAATTCAACGTAGTAGATTTTAAAAGATTTTTCTGGTATTATTTTTTATACATAAGGGAGAATAATTTATGAATTTCTTTAAAATAGGTCTTTTTGTAGCATCAGTGATAGCCTCGACCTCTTCTTATGCCCAGTCGCCTTTACCAGAATTTTCCACGTACCTAGTTCCTAAAAATGAAGTGTTTAAAGGAACGCCCGCAGCGGTTGACCTTTCAAATTATGAGGGTGCCAATACATACAGAACAAAGCTTCGAGAAGGTGCTAAAAGTGGCCCTAACTTTGCAGGACACTATACGGTTGTAAGCTTTGGGTGTGGTACTCAATGTCAGGACAATTGGATTATTGACGCTAAATCAGGAAAAATTTTGTATAGGTTTTCGTCTGTCCTTGGAACGCAATATCATCTCGATAGTTCTCTCTTGATTATCAATCCTGCAGATCTCGACATGAAGAGGGGCTATGAAGAACACCCTGAACAGCCCCTGCTAGGAGACTTGGAAACCTTTTATGAGGTCTGGAAAAACAACAAATTTAACGTTATCCACAAAGATAAATGGGTAAATGTGATCAAAACTCTACCTTAAACCGTCCAAACTTTGTAGGTATAAGAAGGCGTGAGCATAAGATCCGTAAGAGCCCAGACAAGGGCGTCGAGCCTGTCAGGTGATTGAGACCTCACCCCAGGAACATAAGAACAAAGCTGCTCCTCAAGTTTGGGGAGATAAGCACCATGCCAAACTTTTCCCCTATCATAGAGGGCTGCAATGGGCTCTGCCCTTAAGATTTTAGAGCGGGTTGCATGGACTGCTTTATAACTGACGCTGGGGTCGTAGCTCCGTAACAGTTGCTCGACAAGATCTCCTCCCATATTCACTTCTGCCACAATGCGATCAGCCTTGAGCCGATGATAGGCTGAAATTGCTTTTTGAATCCATTGGGTAGCAGATCCTTTGAGGGAGAGGTCTTCTAAAACAACGCCAATCCTCTCTGCTGTGATACCTGCAGCGATAATCCCCGTCTCATCACTTGTCGTTCCATGACTGACGGCTGGGTCAATTGCAATAACAATGCGTTGGAGAGGAACGTTTTGAAAGTCGCGTCTGGCGCGTTCAAGAAGGGAAGGGGTCCAAAGAGCGCCTTGGATTTCTTCAACAAATTCTGCAAAGAGTTCCTGACGCCCTAACCACGTTTTTTCATACTGGTCGCAAATGTAGTCGAGAAAAGGCTTGGCAAGGTTTTTAGCATTCTCAAAAGTAGATCCTTTTGTAACAACAACATGTGGATTTTTGATAAGTTTTTTTAAAAGGTGTGTGGGACGAGGAGTTGTTGTTACGATGACCCTCGGGTGCGCTCCAAGCCTGAGACCAAACATCAACTGGTCCCAAACTTTCTGAGCATCGCGAAATTTAGCAAGCTCATCCACCCACGCCCCATCAAATTGAGAGCCACGCAATTGCTCATAAGCTTCTGCGCTAAAACAGGTGGCAATGGCACCATTTGGCCAAGTCAGTTGACGTTTAGAAGGTTCATAGAGTGGCCGTTCTGAAAGAGGGTGGACAGCCAACAAGCCCGATGGCCCTTCCACCATAACATGTCGACCTTCCGTTTCTGTTTCTGCAACAAGAGCAATTCTACGACAAAGGCCTCTCTGAACCCAGGAGCGCAGTGTTTCTGCTCCTGTACGCGTCTTTCCAAACCCACGCCCAGCCAAGATTAGCCATATTCGCCACTCTCCAGAGGGTGGAAGCTGGCTTGCCCTGGCCAGGTTCTGCCAATTGTAGAACGTAGCTTCGTTCTCTCTCTTTTCTATTTCTTTTTCTAAGAAGAGGAGAAATTGTTTATGTAGAAGCGGTTGAGTCATCTTTTCCTTGTCTTTAGAGTATAACAAGAAAATGGGGATAAGCCTAAGAATTGAGATTAAATAGCCAATTTTATAGAAAGTTGATCAGTATGTCATAGGATCATCGATGGAGGTATCGAACGCAGCTTCTTCTTCAAACGCTCCAATACTTTCTTCTGCCCTTTCTGGATCGGGGACCCAAGCAATGTTAAAGAGAGCATCTCCCTGATAAACCAAGGGAAGTTGGGTTCGTCCAACAACAATACCATCAAAGGATGCAACGACGTCTTCGCTGCTAACTCCTAAGGGATCTGAAATCATACCAAGTATATCCCCCTTAAGAACTTTTTTGCCTAAATTGCATCTCGTCCTAAATATGCCCGTATTAGGGGCACGTAGCCATCGACTTGCGGGAGAGATCACGGGGGAATGCTTCGTGCCAGCGCACTTCTTTTGTGAAATCATATCAAGAGACGCCATAACCCGAAAGACTCCCTGTACAGCTGAATGAATAGCGAACTCGCTAAATCTGAGGGCTTCTCCTCCCTCAAAAAGAATTGTAGGAATTCCAAGCTTTTCTGAAGCTTCTCGAAGAGAGCCGTCCCGAAGCTTCGATTTTAGAATAACGGGCGCTCCAAAAGCGAGAGCTAGTTTTAAAGATTCACTGCTTTCAAAATCACATCGAATTTGAGGCAAGTTGATGCGATTGTCGGAACCTGTGTGCAGATCAATACCGTGGGTGCATTTTTCAACAATTTCTGTGAGGAAAATATTCGCAAGTTGAGCAGTAGCTGACCCTTTTTCAGACCCTGGAAAACTACGATTTAAATCGCGCCTGTCAGGAAGATACCGACTTTGAGTGAGAACTCCAAATATATTCACAATAGGAATGGTGATAAGAGTTCCCTTGAGATGTTTAACAAGAGGAGATGCTAAAACACGGCGTATGATTTCAATTCCATTAAGTTCATCCCCGTGAATTGTGGAACTGAGAAGTAGGCATTTCCCTGGGCGACGCCCATGAATGATGCGTAGGTTTAAATTGAAAGCCACCTGATTTGGCAACATTGAAATCGGAATATGGACTGTTTTGCTCGTCCCCGCATCTATTGTTACTCCTCCAATTTCAAATGGCTTTTGTTTTTCTTTTTTG
>JAKBAL010000144.1 GCA_021809225.1 Pseudomonadota bacterium
AAGAAATTTCTGAATTTCCTTTTGAGTTTGTTCTTTTTGGTAACCGTATTTTGCTTGTAAGAATCCCTCAAGCTCTTCATAGGAACCCTCAATTTTAGTGATGTCATCATCCGTAAGTTCACCCCATTGTTGCTTCAGCTTTCCTTTAATTTCATGCCAATGCCCTTTAAAAATATCTTTATTCATCATTTTTCTCCTTAAGTTATCAAGAATACGCAGTATTTTGCATGTCATTAGGACTCTATGATGAAAAGGGTTAATTTTTAATAAATTGGGAATTTCTAAAACCATGCCAATGATAGAGAGCATAAAAAAACCCTCGTTCTTTTGCAGAACGAGGGTTTGGAGTGTGAAAAAAAGAGCCTTATTTGGCTAAAATAGCCAAGAGTAATAAAGCGACGATATTGATGATCTTAATCATGGGGTTGATGGCAGGGCCAGCTGTATCTTTATAAGGATCCCCAACCGTATCTCCCGTAACAGCGGCCATATGAGCTTCAGACCCTTTCCCTCCATGAAATCCATCTTCGATGTACTTCTTTGCATTATCCCAGGCGCCGCCGCCTGAGGTCATGGAAATAGCCACAAAAAGACCTGTTACGATGGTTCCCAATAGCATGGCGCCCAAGGTCGTGAAGGCTTCAGCTTGGCCTGAGGTCCATGTAATGACAAAATAAACAAGGGGAGGGGCCAAAACGGGGAGTAAGGAAGGAAGAATCATTTCCCGGATAGCCGCTTTTGTCAGAATATCGACAGCTTTGCCGTATTCAGGTTTCGCTGTTCCTTCCATAATCCCTTTGATTTCACGAAATTGTCGACGTACTTCAAGGACAACCTCTGCTCCAGCGCGTCCTACAGCCATCATCCCCAAAGCTCCAAAAAGATAAGGTAAAAGACCTCCGAGAAAAAGTCCGACAACCACATAAGGATTTTGCAGTTGAAAGTGGATATTCAGATTTGGAAAGAAGTGGGCCAGATCTTCTGTATAGGCCGCGAAAAGAACCAAGGCTGCAAGGCCAGCTGAACCAATGGCATACCCTTTGGTCACAGCTTTTGTCGTATTGCCTACAGCATCTAAGGCGTCTGTAATTTTCCGGACAGATTCGGGTAGATCGGCCATTTCCGCAATACCGCCTGCATTATCGGTCACGGGACCGTAGGCATCCAAAGCGATAATGATTCCCGCTAAGGCAAGCATTGTTGTTGCGGCAACCCCAATACCAAAAAGGCCAGCATTTGTATAAGAGACAAGAATGCCACCGCAAATGACAAGCACAGGCAAGGCTGTTGCTTCCATGGAAACGGCAAGTCCTTGAATGATATTGGTGGCATGACCTGTGACAGAAGCTTGCGCTACGCTACGTACTGGACGGTAGTGAGTTGACGTATAATATTCAGTGATCCAGACGAGAAGGCCAGTCACGATAAGTCCTGTTAAAGCGCTGTAGAGAATATTCATACCCGTAAAGGTTTTGCCTTCCACGACTAAAGGTTGGTCAAGCCCAATAAGATTGAACGTTACCCAGACAATCAGTCCTGCGGAAATGAGTGAGGTGGCAAAAAGTCCTTTATAAAGAGCGGCCATAACATTCGTGCTTGATCCTAAGCGAACAAAGAAAGTTCCAATGACCGATCCAACAATACACACAGCGCCAATCGCTAGGGGGTAGACCATAAGAATTTCTTGAGTTTCACCTGTAAAGAAAAGAGCCGCCAGCTGCATCGTAGCAACAATTGTGACAACATACGTTTCAAAGAGGTCGGCGGCCATGCCTGCACAGTCTCCGACGTTATCGCCAACGTTATCTGCAATCACTGCCGCATTTCGTGGATCATCTTCAGGAATTCCAGCTTCTATTTTGCCAACCAGGTCAGCGCCGACATCCGCTCCTTTGGTAAAAATTCCTCCTCCCAGACGGGCAAAGATAGAGATGAGTGAGGCACCAAAGCTTAAAGCCAACAAGGCTTCCATAATATGGCGAGTTGTTTCTCCCTCATGACGGAGATACATATAATAAAGCGTCACTCCTAAAAGCCCTAGTCCAACCACCAACATTCCGGTAATGGCCCCGGACTTAAAAGCGATATCAAGAGCGGGAATAAGACCTTTGCGGGCTGCTTCTGTGGTTCTTACGTTGGCTCTTACCGAGACATTCATCCCAATATAGCCTGCCACTCCAGATAAAAAAGCGCCGCCGACAAAGCCAATTGCAGCGTGTTTTCCTAAAACCCAAGCCAGAATGGCTGCAACAATCACTCCGACAAGTGCAATGGCTGTATATTGACGATTTAAGTAAGCATTTGCTCCCTCTTGGATCGCTGCTGCGATTTCCTGCATTCGCTCGGTTCCTGTGGAACAGGCGAAAACTTTTCGACTTGCATAGGCGCCATACAAAAGAGCGAGGAACGCACAGGCTAGAATATAAAAGTAGAGTGTCGACATTTTTTATCCTTATGTTTGTTGCATTTTATGTGATTTTCTTAGATTTTTAAAAATCACTTTTATACATGGCAAGAAAGATGCCAGAAACTCGTTCCTTGGGCAATGGATTTATGTGAAACCTGTTGAGATGTTGGTATTATGGGCCTCTAAGGTGGGACCTACGAGGCAATATATTACGAAATTTAAGAGGCAGTCTTGTTAGTTTACGTGGTGATATATTTTTTTATGATCTGATAAGACTCATTAATGACTTTAAGCTGTTCTTCGGCTCGTTCATTCCCAGGATTAAGATCGGGGTGGTAACGTTTCGCTAGCTTTTTATACTGCTTTTTAAGTACTTCCATTGTTAAGGGAAGACCAAGTTCAAGAGTTCCAAGCGCTTTTTGCACCTCTTTCGGCAGGGTAGAAGGAAGGGGGGCTGTCTTGAAAATAGGACTTATTCCATCAAAATAACAAGCGTTCTCTAAAAGGGTGCGCCACCCGCCGATCGGCCAAGACGGTCGATTCCAGGTGATATCGGAAACGCGGCTGGCTTCCACTTCTTCAGGGCTCATGCCACGATAAAAATCCCAGCTCTTATTATATTCCCGTACATGCTCCAAACAAAACCAAAAATATTCATGTAAATGGTAAGGATTTTTGGGTGCGCGGAATTCTGCCGCAAGTTCACAGCTTTCCTGATCACAAAGCCGCAGTTTTGGCGGTGTTTCATGGGTTGAGTCTAAAGGAATAAAGCGAGGTTTTCTCATAGTATAATTTAATTGGTGAGTTTTGAAGAAAAATCAAGGGAGTGATTTGATTTTTCCCTATGGTGATGACGATTAAAACCGTCTGTATAAAAGTTGTAAAGGATGAGGTTCATAAAGATCTTACTTAGGAAGATGATGATAAAATTGATTAATTTACAAACCCTGTGTTTAAGGTTTTTAGATCAGTGGTTTTAAACAGAGAGTGTTTTTCTATGATTTCTTGTGCTTTGGGATAACGAGTGTTGAAAATTTCATCATATTTTGCCTTCTTTTCAATCGTATTCTCCCTATGAGACAGTTTCTCTTTAATCGCCTTTAGGCAAGAACTATTAAAAGAAACGTTTGAAAGCGAAACAATTGTGACATCTATAGAAGGAATATAAAGAGGGTAAGTAAGGTAACCTGGAATAGCGCCCCCATGAGTAAAAATATTTCCAGCATCTGACTTTCTACAGACAATGCCATAACCATAGGAAGCGTTAAGCTCTCCTGGGATGAGATTATAGGGAGTCAGCATCAATTTCAAAACATCAAAAGGTAAAATGTGTCCTTTGTGTAAGGCATTGCTCCACTTAATTAAGTCTGGTGCTGTCGAAATTATACCTCCATCTCCCGCATCTATAGGATGGGGCCAATAATGTTTGAGTTCTGTATAAGGTCCTAACGGGTGAGTCAAATCATAAGTATATCCCCGTGCGAGATGAAAAAAGGATTTTAATTTTTTTAAGCTGAGGGTCGTACCTTGGGTAGGTAAAGCCGTATTTACCATATTCAATGGGATAAAAAAGGTTTTCAGAAAATATTGGCTTAAAGTCTTTCTGCTTAATCTTTCAATAACTTGACCTAATAAGACATATCCAGAATTGCTGTAATTATACTGAGTTCCTGGATCAAAATTAAGAGGTTCTCCTTTAAATAAACGAACCAGATCAACCATAGAAGGATTTTCTAAAAGGTAAAGATGGCTCCAAAAATAATCCAACTCTGTATAGTTCACAATTCCCGATGTGTGGGTTAAAAGATGATGTAAGGTTGTGCTTTGGGCCCATTCTGGCATCATGCCATCCCATATGAAATCTTCTGGTGGTAAGTAATGGGAAAGAGAAGTTTGTAACGTTTTTTGTAAAATATCTACAGAAGGATTGGCATCATATAAGATGCGTAGTAAAGCAGCAGCCGTAAATTGCTTTGTTACAGAGGCAACATTATATTGCGTCTCCATCGTGCACGGAGTATTGGCTTCAAAATCAGCATTGCCAAAGCTCTTTGCATAAATCATATGGTCACCTAGAGCAGCGGCAACGGTACCATTGAGGATATGACTTTTTTCGAAGTCTTTAAGATCCTTAAGGAGATTTTCTAAGTTTGTTCTTTTGGGCAAAGTAATTTCTTTCACACTTTTCCGGTAGAGAGAGTTCAATATTACGGCTCATAATTGTACATACAGAGCCTCGAACTTTTTAAGCATACTCTAAAAATAATGGATATTCTATTAATAATTCAGTTGGTTATCGATGAGAGAAAAACTTTCAATGACAAGCCTTCGTCTAGCTCGGGTATGTTGAAAAAAATCAACGAAAAAATTCTTATGCGTTTATATCATAGGGGAGATGCAAAAATTGCTCTGGTTGATTGCGCGGTCATCAATTATATTACAAACATCAGCGCAGGAAACACCTCCCTGTACCTGGGCTGACTCTATCACACGGGCGCAATGCCTAAGTGAAGGATCTTTTGATCCGAAGGGCCGATTTATCGGTCCTACGTCTCCCAGACGTGAAGCCTCCCTGTTAAACTTGGCCGGGTTTTTAACCCGGCTCTTTTTTTTACCCTATTAAATAAGATAGGATTCAGTCGTCAATCTTTCCTAGGAACACGCTTAAAATTTCTTTTTAGTTTTATTGTTATGTGTCTTTCAAGCAACAGTATGCCTGTGTCACTTAACTTTACCCCTCATTTCATATGAACTTAAGGAAAAAAAGGTTTTTGTTTGACTTATTTTTCCAATTCTTAGAAAATACTTTATATTAAAAAAATGAACAACATGTTGCAGGATAAGCTCTACACCTATTTAAAAACACTTTTGATGACTCCCTCACATTTTCATGGATTAGGGCGTATCTGGGCGTTATGTGTCATAAATATGGCTCTTATATCTCTATTGGGGGGTATATTGCTCCTTATTTCAGATCGCTCTCTTTCTTTATTCCTTACCTTTACGATGATGCTAAGTGCTGGATCTTTAGTGATATTATTACTTATAAAATTTCAGCGACTTAAGTTAACAACACAAAAACAGCAAGCAGAATCAAAGGCTTATGATGCTATCCCATTGCCACTGCTTTTTTTAACACCTGATCTTCATTTTTATGGGGGTAACAAAAAAGCTCGAGAAAATTGTTGGTGGGGCGAAAGTATCCCTTTTTTAAAAAAAAATCTTGCTACCCCCGAAAGCCGAGAAGCGCTTGAACGGCTCATCGATAGCTTTTCTCTAAATGAAAGTTGTATTGAGTTTTTAACTTTCAGAGGGAATAAGGGAGATGAGGTTTGGCGGATTCACTCTCTTCCCTTAGGAGAAAAAGCTCTTTGGCAGTGTTTGAATGTTACGCAAGAAAGAAGTGATGACTCAAAACATCTTAAGCAACTTAAGACGTTGACGTTATTTTTAGATAATGTGGGGGAAGGGCTTTTTTCCTTAAATGAAAAGAATATTATCTTATTTTGTAATGAAAAATTTGCAAAATGGTTAGGATATCCTCGGGAAGAAATTGTGGGAGCGTCTCTTGCAAAATTTATGGTTAAATCGCGCAATCAACCCTCTGTAAAACTTTACGAGATTCAGGGGAAATGTGATTTTATGACGTCTTCATCACGTATCAAAAGC
>JAKBAL010000145.1 GCA_021809225.1 Pseudomonadota bacterium
GATACATGCCCTTGGCTTATCTCGCACGCTTGGCGAACCTTAGACTGGTTAATTCTTATAAATAAAGACTCTTCTCCCGAATAGGTTAAGGTCATATGTTCATTTGCTTTAAGCTCTTGAAAAAGAGCCTCGCTCAGAGCGTTTAAGGCTTGTTTTTGCTGTTGTCTTTTTTCGTTCTTCATATGGCACCCCCAAAAACTTCAACATTTTCAAATAAGCAGGGAGGTATTGCGTGACCAACCTGAATCATTTGATTGGGCTCTCCTTTCCCACAATTAGATGCTCCCCAGATTTCGAAAGTTGAAGGATCCCCTACCTTTTTTAAGCTATGCCAAAAGGTGGAGGTTGTCCCTCGATAATTTGGATTTTTAAGGATTTTCGTGAGTTTGCCATTTTCAATAAGTCTTGCATATTCACATCCAAATTGAAATTTATTGCGATAATCATCAATGGACCACGACGCATTTGTGGTCATATAAATGCCGCGTTCTACGCCAGAAATCATGTCTTCAAAAGACGTTTCTCCGGGTTCAATATTGACATTTGCCATGCGATCAATGGGAGGCCTGTTCCAAGAACATGCACGTGTGCAAGCTACTCCCGGCACACCGGCACGTTTTTGGCTATCAATTCCACCAAGCCCTCGCAAGAGAACCCCCTCTTTTATGAGGTATTGGCGTGAAGCGATAAGCCCCGTATCATCAAAGGCATAAGAGGCATACTCATCAGTAACAGTTGGATCGAAGACGACGTTGAGTAAGGGAGAACCATACTGTAACTGACCAAAATCAGATAGTTGAACAAAGCTCCACCCTGCGTAATTACGTTCATCCCCTAAGATACGATCAAGCTCTAAAGGATGTCCTATCGATTCATGCACTTGAAGATAAAGCTGATCTGGGGCTAATACCAAGTCATATACACCGGTTGGACATTGTTCAGCTTTCAATAATTCAAGGGCCTCCTTGCCCACCCTTTCGGCATCAATCTCTAGGACGTCTCTCTTTAAAAATTCAAGTCCTCCTTGATTGCAGGGAGATCCTGTCGAACGCGTTTGTGTTTCTGTTCCATCTTGAGCTGTTGCTAATAAGCTAGAAGAAACCGAGACGGTATTCTGATGGATATGTGACCCCGCGCTGCTTACAAGCGTCATTTCTCGCTCAATAAACAGAACATGAGCCATACAATTGACGATTTTATCAGATACTTTCATTTTTTGTGTAGCATCAATCAGAAGTCCCATAACTTCACCAGTGGTTGCTTTATTCAACGGAAGTTCTGTGGAAGAACAATATCGCCCAGAAGCTGGCAAACGATGATCTGTGTTAAAGGGAAAAATCTTCCATGGGGACATGTGTCGCGCCAAAAGGATTGCTCGATCACAGGCTTCCTGCAAAGCCTGAGCACTCATATTAACGGCTCCACAATAAGCAAATTGGCCGTCAACTAAAACTTCCACCATAAAACCCTGATCAATGGTTGTGCTGTTTTGTTCAAATTTTCCATTACGAGCAATGCAATGTTGAATTGTTTCTTTGACTTCCCTAATTCCAATCCAATCAGCTTGGTGATTTAGTTTCTTTAAGCGTTGAGTTAAGTTTTTTGACATACCTGGTCTCTTCTCTCTTTATTTATTTTAAGATAAGGAAGGTTCGATGGAAATGGGTTGAGTCGTTAAGTACTGTCCTCTTTTTCGTACCAGAGGGAATTCATGAGGATTTGTAAAAAGATAAATCACTCTACCCAAAATAATTTCGTGATCTCCCCCTTCATAAACAGCACTTTTTTCGCAAATGACGTGACCTAAAGCGTCCAAAATCAATAGACACCCCGTTTCAGGATGGCGTTGGGTTTTAACAGTTCCCCATGAAATGGGCACATGTTTGGCAAAACCTTCTGAAAGATGGGATTGATTTGCGCTTAAAATGTTAACGGCAAAGTACTGTGATGTTTTAAAAATCGGTATGGTTTTAGAGCATTTTGAAAGACAAAATAAAATTTGAGGTGGATTTAAGGACACAGACGTAAAAGAACTAATCGTAACACCTATGTCATTTTCTTGCTCCTGAGGTGCAGTAATCACTGTCACCCCAGTCGGAAAAAGGCCAAGTGTTTTGCGAAAGTGATCTTCTGTAATACTCATGACTTTCTTTTAGGGGAAAAGGGAGTTGATGAAAACAAATAAATGCAAAAATATTGATTTTTTGTTTTTGTTTTATGAAAAAAAGAGCATCTTGATTCTCAAGTTCACTTAAATTATATTTTCACAAAGTACCCTTAGACACGACTCAGAAAAAGGAAAGACCAATGCAAGCATTTGATTATCCTTCTCTTTCTTCCCAAAAAAAGCAAATTGTTCAAAATTTTCATGATAAGGGCATTATTGCTGTGCGAGGTGTTCCTGGCTTTGTGGAGGCTTATGGAAATTTTATTGAATCCGCTCAAAATTTTATCAATCTTACAAAGGAAAAAAGAGCACAGTATACTCCTCAGGATGCCTATGGACGTGGCTGGTCTTATGGTATTGAAACCTTTAACAACGTGACAGATTCCTTTAAAGGATCTTACTATATTACTTATCCTGAGGAAGATGCCATCCTTCCTAATATCTGGCCCTCCAAGGATGTCCCTGATTTTAAAAAAAATTATTTAACGCTTGTGGATATTATTTTCCGCACAGGAAAAGAAATTCAACCTTTGTGCGGGATTCATATTGAAGATGTTTCCTCAGTTGCCCGCATGTTGTATTATGGACCAGTCAATGATCCAAAGTCTGTAGAATGGTGTGGAGAGCACCGTGACCATGCTCTATTGACAGGCCTTTGCCCCGGGGTTTATTTTTTGGAGGGTCAAAGAGTCTCAAGGCCTTCAGGAACAGGACTTTTTATCCGAGGAGAGGAGTTTTTTGCCCCCGATGACGCTCTGCTCTTTCAAATTGGCGAAACGGCTGAACTGATTACCAATGGGACAGTAACCGCAACGGAACACCAGGTACGCAAAGCCGTAGGAGGCTATGAACGTTATAATTTAGCCCTCTTTATGTCACCCAGGCCCGATTATGTGATTGAGTCTGATTTAACAAAATATAAGGATCGATTCATTCCTCGTATGCTCTATAAAGAATGGCACAACTGTTCTTTTGCCAAATATAACGAAGATGTCAAATCCCTTTAGGAAGATGGCCCCCGTGCGATGCCCCTAGCCAAGACACCGAGCAGATCGAGGAATTCCATTCCATTTTGTTACAACTTTTTCTTGAGGTCTTCTGAGAGATATAACTCCATGGAAGAGACCATCTAAAGAGCTTGGAGGGTTAACTTCAGCAACGTACGGCCAATGGCCACCTTTTTGGATTCTAAGATACTCGACTTGATTCACAGAAAGAAACAAAAGGTTGCTTCCTTTTTGACTCCCAAAGCCTAAAAATTTCTCTAAAAGAGATAAATAAAATAAGGGGGATGATTTGTTCCGATTAAGACTGTTAAGGGGTTCATTTCTAACAAAAAGCTTACCTTCCCAAACTTCTTTCTGATGTGGCATAAAATTTAAGACGTTATTCTTAAGACGATGGGGCAATTGATTGATAGATATTTCCCTTAGAACTGCTCCTCCATAAACATCTCCATCCTCTTCGGCGATAAAAAAGGTACACCTTTTTTGTTCTTCATCGGATAAATGAAAGCTCTCTTGATAGGATAACAACCCCATAAAAACATCTATGCGAGATCTGTAGTAGCAATAATCTTTTGGTTCAACAACTCTAATCATAAACATCACCCTCGTTATTTAAAACAAAAGGAAAGGCCTCAGAAAGGGTTGGGAATCCCTTCCTGAGGTACCCTCGAACAGGGAGGTTCACAGGCGCAGAAACCACAAATTACATCACACAAAACAAACAACTCTGCGCCCGATCCAGGTCGTATCCTATGGATTCGACAAGAATTTCTTATTAAGGGAACAAGGAAGCTTTTGTATTCTTTCCTCATCCAAAAAGAATGATAATTGCTATAGTTTATTTTTTCAATACAAAATTGTGTTTTTGTAAAAAATTTTTTATGGCACGAATCTTCTTTCGTTTTGAGTCAGCTTGTTTTAAAATGTGATATTGAAGATTACCCTTGGATAATTCTTAGAAGAGAAGTCGCCTGCGTTTGTTCTAAGATAGAATTAATACAACGCCCGATGAACCCTCAGAGACATAAGCTAGAAAATGACACTATCCGTCGAAAAATTAAGAAATATTGATTTTGAAAAACTATACCATTTCTATCTTATTTTTAGAGAGCGCTCTATTAAGAAAGTTTCTGATCATCATAACCTTTCAACAAGCACATTAAGGCATTCTCTGTTAACCTTAGAAACAAAATTAGATTTAAAGTTATATCGGCCCTCAAAAAAAACATTTATCCCTACTGAAGATGGGGTGAAATTTTTTGAACTCTGTCGAAGTATCATTGAAGTCGTTAATACTTACCAAAATGAATCAGATAAAGAAGAAGAAAAGAAAGATTTTATTATATTAACAACGACAACAATTGCAAACTATTATCTTCCCGCTATTTTAAAAAAATTTGATGACTATTATCCTGATGTTCAGATCCAGGTTTACTGTGGTCCAGAATATTTTTTGAATCTTTCAAACTATGCTTTTGATGTGATTATTGCCCCAAAAATCAATAATATCAATCTGGCCATCAAAAAGCTAGGCAAGTTTACTTATAAATTTTATTGTTCTCCTGATCTCAAGAAACGTCTAAGCCACCTGAAATCTCCAACTGAATTGAAGGATCAAAATTTACTTTTATTGTCTGGGGTTCATATGTTAGATGAAATCATTATTAAACAAAACAAGATTAAGGCCATTTCTAATTCTTATCCTTTCTTGCTCCATTTATGCGCTCAGGGATTGGGAATTCTCTCTTGTTTTAATACGAAAATTTTTGAGTCCTTGCACTTAAATATTGACATTCAAGAAATATTTAGTGATTATACCACAGAGTCTGAAGAGCTTTATTTTTCCTACAATCGTCTTACAGACAAAGGAAAAATGATTGACAATTTATTTTCTCTTACAGATCACTACCTAGAAGGATATGAAATAATATGAAAGAAATACAAATTTTTAATCAAAGCCCAGTTGCACCTAGCCGTATGATGCTCGTTTCTAAGTAAGAATAGTGAGCTATACGCCAACTTTTTTTTTCTTTCTCACGGAAGGGAAGATAGTTGCGCACAATTTAACCACTCAAAAATATTACGAAATTGATCAAAAGACTTTTGAAAAATTCAAAATTTTGAGTGGAAAGGGCAAAACCGAGCTTTCTGAAAAGGATCTGATTGACTTTCAAGAGCTCGGATTTGATGAAACAAGTCTGAAGGTGATATGGGAGGGAGATCTTCCTTCCCATATTGTCCACCAAGCTTCGCGTATTCGTTCCCCAAATACGCCTCGACTTTCTGACGAAGAATATGTCAATCTTTATACAGAATTATCAGCTAACATTTCGCAAATTCCAGAAAAAGAGCGTATAGAAGGTGATATTTTACAATTACCAGAGCCTTCATTAGATATTTTTGAGGGCATTTCCTTAGCTCACTGCTTTCGACAACGAAAAACTTCAAGAGAATTTGTTTCTAAACCGATCGAACTGAATCAAATAAGCAATATATTATTTAGCTGTTTCGGGCCTATTCATGGTGAAAAAACAACTGAGCTTTCCGAATTAGGAATAAGAGATGTTGTTCTTAGACGATCTTCCCCTTCAGCGACAGGCCTTGCAAGCTGTGATGCTGTTTTGTGGTCTAATAACATCAACGGCTTAGAAAATGGATTGTATTCTTACGATGAATCCAACCACACCCTCATTAAACACCCCCAAAAGATGACGGAAGAAGAATGTGTGTATGCCTTGTTTGACCAATTTTGGCTTCAAAATCTGGCCTCTGGAATTTTCATCGTTAATGATATGCGTAGAACGTGGATTAAGGACATAAAGTGCCGAGGGTATTTAGCAAGTCTTATGGAATGCGGACATTTATCACAAAATATTTTATTAAGAGAT